>CAYXEY010000523.1:0-4305 GCA_964464105.1 uncultured Planctomycetaceae bacterium | reverse complement strand
GACCGAAGGCACATTCGTCTGGGCGGATGGTACGCCGTTGTCCTACACCAACTGGCAGAACGGCGAGCCGAACAACATCAACAACGAGGACTATGTCGCGATGAATGACGACAACACCGGGCAATGGAATGACGCAAACAGCGGCCTCCCCCTTTACGGCATAGTCGAATTGCCGACCAGCGCATGCACCGGCGATATAAACTGCAGCGGCACGCTGACCACCGCGGACATTCCCATCTTTGTCGCCGTGCTGCTCGGCAACCCCGGTGCGCCCGGCTGTCCGGTCACCAACGCCGACATGAACGGCGATACGCTGATCAACGGCAAGGACATCCGGCCGTTCGCGGATGCGCTGACGCCATAGAGGCGATGAACAAATGCTGAATGGCGAATAGCGAATTGAACAGGGGCCTTCCGACGACTTTGTCTGAAGGCCTCTTTTTTCGCTATTCTTCGTTCGCTATTCGCTATTCAGATTCCCCCGTACAATTCCCGTTTTGACGAATTCTGTCCCAGGGGAATCTGCCCATGAGCCTGCAAGTCGATCCGGCCATCGCCAAGGCCACCGAGGAATTTCGCCACAAGTATGCCGCCGTTCGCGCTGAGATCGGCAAAGCTATTGTCGGACACGACGCCATTGTCGATGGCGTGCTGACCTGCTTGTTCACCGGCGGACACGCGCTGCTCGAAGGCGTGCCGGGGTTGGGCAAGACCTATCTCGTGCGCTCGATGGCCGAGGCGCTTTCATTGAAGTTCAACCGCGTACAGTTCACGCCCGATCTCATGCCCGCGGACATTCTGGGCACGAACATTATCGTGGAGGATCCCGAGACCGGGCGGCGGCGATTCGAATTTCAGAAGGGCCCGCTGTTTTCGCAGATCGTGCTGGCGGACGAAATCAATCGCGCGACGCCCAAGACGCAGTCGGCCCTGCTCGAAGCCATGCAGGAGCACACCATCACCTCCTCCGGCACAATCTACAGGCTGCAGGAGCCGTTCTTCGTGATGGCCACGCAGAATCCGATCGAGCAGGAGGGCACCTATCCGCTGCCCGAGGCGCAGCTCGACCGCTTCTTTTACAAACTGGTGGTGCAGTACTCGTCGCGCGAGGAGCTCTCCACCATTCTGACGCGGACGACGACGGGTCACCGCCCTGACATCAAGCAGGCCATGACCGGCGAGGAGATCATCGGTTCGCAGAAGCTGGTGCAGCGCGTGGTGGTGGCCCCGCATGTGCAGGATTATGCCGTTCGTCTCATTCTGGCGACACACCCGCATGGGCAGTTCGCCACCGAGCAGGTCAATCGCTACGTGCGCTGGGGCAGCAGCCCGCGCGGGGCGCAGGCGATCCTGCTGGCGGGCAAGGTGCAAGCCCTGCTCGACGGCCGCTACAACGCGGCGTTTGAGGACATTCGCAAGGCATACCTGCCGGCACTGCGGCACCGGGTGCTGCTGAACTTCGAGGCTCAGGCCGAGGGGCTGGAGTCGGACAAGATTCTCGCGGACATTCTCGATAAAACGCCGACCAGCGCGGAAAAGGCGGCCTAATGATGCGTCTTAATTGAATGCGATTTTTGTATAGATTTCCTGGCTCAATTGAACCTTCCGTGTACTTGAGGCTGAAAGCCTCGGCAGGATTGGGAATCTGGATACGTTACAACAAAACCGCCGCGAGGAGTTGGCGGAGGAAATCGGCCGCGAACATCAGAAGCGGTTCGATCAGTGGGATGAGAAAGTCAATCAGAGATTGCAGATCGGTGGGCATGTGAACACCTGTTCGTCATGACGCGCCGCATTTACGGACGCGCCGGTTGTTGGATCAGGGCATCCGGTGGGACCGTCACATCGGGGTTCGGGCTAACCGATTGCGACCGGCCATGGGGCGGTTCCGCATTGGGTGTCTGAGGCGACGAATTCGCGACAGCGCCCGCTGCCGGGAGTTTTCCTCCCACAGCGCGTTCTAGTTCCGCGAGGGCGATCGCCAGATCGCGCCGGGCGAGGATGACCTCGCGCTGCAGGCGAATCACGCTGCCCTGAGCCTCGATCAACGCCAGCACATTCTGCTCGCCGGCCTCGTATGACAGGCTCGCGGCTTCCAGCGTCAGGGCGGCCTGCGGCAGGCTTTGATTTTCGTAGAATTGCACCATTTGAACCGCTGCCCGAACCATCGCCGCCGCAGACTGCACTTCCTGGGCGACTTGATCGAGTAACGCTTCGTATTCCGTGCGGCTCTTTTGCGCCGCGAAGTCCGCCTTGGCAATCTGAGCCTGATTCTGATCGTAAATCGGCAGCGTGATCGACAGGCTCGGGCCGATCAGGGTGTCGATCATCTGCCGCTTCTGCTGATCGCGTTCGCCCTTGCTCATGATCTCCGGTGCGCTTAGAGCGCCGCTGCGAATCGACTCGCGGGCGATGCTGGCGGGGATGTTGCGATCGGGCATGGAGCGCTGCTCCATCCGCTCACCTTCGACGCCAATCATGACCTTTGGAAAAATGTTGAGCCATTGCCGCTTCAATTCGCCTTCGGCAGCCGCAACGCCCCGTGCGGCGGCCTGGGCATCAAAGCGTTGCAGCATGGCGTGCAACACAAGGGCGTCATCGGTATCGACGTTAGACATCTTTGCGAGTTCGACCGGCGCCAGGGTCCATGGGGTCTTCCAGCGGGCGAGGCCCAGCACACGGGCCAGCTCGGTCTCGGCGATTCGGCGATCGCGCCGCACGGCGATTAGCTCCAACTCCGCCTGAAGTACATTGGTTTTAACGAGGTTCAAATCGAGCAGCCCCGCCTCGCCGGCCTTGAACCGCGCGTCGGCCAGCCCGTAGGACCGCTTCGCCAGGGCCACGTTTTCCATCACCCGGGCCTCGGTCTGAATCAGCCCGAGCACGCGGTGGCACTTGGTCTTGATGTCGGCGACCAGGTCGATGCCCTGTCGGGCGACGTCGAAGACCACCTGTTCGAGCTTGTCTTCGGCGACTTTGCGGCGTACGGGGATCTGCCACAGGTCCACCAGCTCCTGTCCAAAGCTGAGCATGATCGACGGTCGACCGCCGCCATCAGGGTATCGGGCCGAGAAGCTCACGGATGGATTGGACAAAAGTCGCGATTGAATGACATCGGCCCGCGAGGCGCCGATCTCGGCGAACAGGGCCTGAAAGCTGCGATTGGCCAGCAGTCCCACCTGCACGGCTTCGTCGACGGTCAGTCCGCCGTCGAGAAGGGTGGTGATGCGCTGTGCAACCATCGGTTCGCTTGCGGGATCAAACACGTCGACCTCGCCGACCCGATCGCGGAGCAACGTGGACGTGCGCGCATAATCGCTCGCAGGGTCCACGCGCAGGCATCCGGCGGATGCGAAAAGTGACAGGATTGAGCAGGCGAGCATTCGCCAGCGAAGCGGCATGTGAGGCAGACTAATCGACGTTTCGCAGCGTCGATAGATGGGGGAGATATCCGTCGTGTAACAAGAAAGGGCGCATGCGCTTTATTGGGCGCCGTTGCCTCGGCGGACGTCCTCGCTTTCGTCATCCTTGCCCTCTCCTTCAAGGAACAGGGATCGATAGCGCTCGCTCGTTTCGGCAGATCACCTTGCCGGGCCGGGGCCGAGGTCGTCTTCGGACATGAGGGTGAACTTGCGGCCCTTCAACACATGCTGCGCAGCTTCGATGTTGTCAGTGTGTATGGCCAATGCGGCGCGTCCGGTGGGGCGGGCGAGCAGCGGGTAGGCGTAATCGATATTCACTTCTGCGGTGAGCAGGGCGGCGCAAATTGACATCAGGCCGTGACCCTGCGGCACTTCGACCACCAGCACCTCGGTCTCGCTAGCGGGAAACTTGTTGGCCTGCAACAGCTTCGCTGCTCGATCGCAGTCATCGAAGATCAATCGCACGATGGCGCAATCGATTGCATGCACCACGGAGAGGGCCAGCACGCGGACATTTTCACCCTCAAAGACCTGGATCAGCCGCAGCAGGGCGCCGACGCGGTCGTCAAGGAAGATTGAAAACTGCCGCACACCCGACGATCGCAGGTTTTCCATCGTTTCAAAGGAGAAATTGGCCATAGGCACATTCTATCGGACGCTTAGGCGCATACAAATACAAAAATAGGAGACATTTTGGCGTGGGCTATTGCGGACAAAGATAGTCGCAATACACCTGCGGGCTTGTTCACGGGCTTTCGCACTTATTCACGGACGCATGGGGAATCGGCACTTTTCGCCTGAAATAGTTGACGACACCCGTGCTTTGAGGGGTAAAATGGCCAGTGTCGATCCGTGCCATGCTGCAAATGGGGGCGCATCGTGC
>CAYXEY010000522.1:0-4308 GCA_964464105.1 uncultured Planctomycetaceae bacterium | reverse complement strand
CGTCGACGTTTACATTACCCCGTAACTTGCCCTTTCGCTCGTCGATGGGGGGAAAGAGCAAAAGGGAGATGGACCACGTCAAGAGGGTTGCGGCGCTCAGACCGACCCCTGTCCAACGTACGATCTCACCATAGGGAATGCGACGGGCCATGCCCTCATTGTACGCGCCGAGTGCTTCAGGGTTCTAATCGCAAAGAGTTGGCTTGCGAATGGGTCTTTGCGCCGATGCCGGAATTTTCTTTCGATAGTTAATTCAACGTTTGGCACGAAGACGGCATCGTGGGTGCACGGAATTTGGATCTAACCTCGCCCAAATTGGCAGCGGGCGTCGCTTGCATGCGGAGCCGTCGCTACGGCGCGCAGAGATGTTGAAAGCTGACATCGGGTCAGGTCATGGTCCCGACTTTTTGGGCGCGGTCGTCGCGGACAGGCCGCATTCCGAGCAGACGCCGGACACAGGTTGCCGGTCAAATCGTAGCCGTAGCGGAGGCAATGACCGGGCCGGATCCGCCACCGGTCGCGAACCATGAGCCACGGCGTTGGGATGGCGCCGGAACGTCGGGGATCGGCATGAGTACACATTCACTTCATCAGCAGCGCAACGATGATCAGCAATTCCAGCACTGCCAGCACGCCGGCGACGACGAGTCCGGCGACCAGGCCTGATGACGCGCGCGGCCGCGATTCGTGTCCCGCGCCACTGGGCGGCTGGTAATCGAATTCCTGGTCGTGACCGGTCGAGAGGTTTTGCAGCACATTCGCGGACAGACCTTGCCGCGCTTCCAGTGGGGCCTGTCCCTTGCTGACGCGCTCAAGATCGCTGATCAGATCAGTCGCACTTTGATAGCGCGTCTTGCGATCCTTGGACATCATCCGCTCGATCAACTCGGCGAGCCCGGTCGAAAGGACGCTGTTGACGTGATCCGGCGGGACCAGCGGTTCCTTCAAATGCTTGTGCATGACTGCCGCGGGCGTGCCGCCATCGAAAGGTACCTTGCCGGTGACCATGTGGTAGAAGGTTGCGCCAAGCGAGTAAATGTCCGTGCGGAAATCGATGTTCACGTCGCCGCGAATCTGCTCGGGCGAAATGTAGTACGGCGTGCCGTAGGCGCGTCCGGCCTCCTGCGCGGCCACGGTCGCATCGCCGGCCTCGCGGGCCAGACCCATATCGGCGAGCTTGGCCGTGCCGTCGGCGGTGATCATGATGTTTTTGGGCTTCACGTCGCGGTGAATGAAGCCGCGGGCGTGCGCGTGCTCCAGGGCGCGGGCAATCTGTAGAATGATGTCGAGGGCTTTTTTCTCGTCGTACACGCGGCTCTTGGCCAGCTCGTCGTAGACGGTCATGCCATCGACGAACTCCATGACGAAATAGTGGTAGCCGGCGCTCTCACTCACGTCGATGGCCTGCACGATGTTGTTGTGATTCAGCTTGGCGGCGGCGCGACCCTCCTTGTAGAACCGCTCGACGAACTCGGGGTTCTCACTGAGCCGCTTGGGCAGCACCTTGATGGCCACGATTCGATCGAGCGAAAGCTGTTTGGCCTTGTAGACCGTCGCCATCGCCCCCGCGCCGACCTTCTTCATGATCTGAAAGCCGGGGATCTGCTGCAGCGGCTTGGTCATCGAATCGTCCGATGGATTGGCGATTCGCTTGAGCTGCGACAACGTCACGAAGCCGTTTTTCACCAGGATGTCGGCCAGCGGGGCATCGCCGCCTGATGCCTTGAGCTTGCGTTGACGTGAGAGGCAGGCCTGCACTTCGTCGGCCGTGGCGAGTCGGCCATCCACCACCTGCTTGGCCAAATCGGCATCAGCGCGGGAATCCGCCTTGGCGGATTCTGAGAGCGCGGCAGTGGGACTGGGTTCGCTCGCCATTCTTGGAAGGCTCGTTGGGCGCGTGCGTGGATCGTCTACGGTGGGGCGGTTGCGCAGGTTGGGCCACACCATCCTGTATTTTACTGTATGCCGCAGCGAGACTTAAATCAATTGCACTCCATCGCGGCCGCTTGCCAGGGCGCATGAAAAAGGCGACCGCGGGATGCGCGATCGCCTTTTTTGCGAAGCCCGTTCGTGTCCCGGCGCCGCTTGCGAGACGAAGGGCGGTCGCCGGGTCACGAGGAAAATTGCAAACGCGCACAGACTCACCGAGGCGCGTTCCTAGTTGATTGTCGCTCCCGCTGGTGTGAGAGACGCCGGGTCACCGGGCAGGGTCTCATAGAACTCCGCACCAAGGATGTGGTAATTGCCGAAGTCGTTGTTGGACTCGTCAGGCGCGATTTCAATGGCGATGAAGTCGCCCGCCGCGAGCTGCTGTCCGCCAAGGCCGTTGGGAATCAGGTTCAACAACGGAAGGTCAATCACCTTGAATTCGGTGGCTGAGGCTGGGGCGTTGAAGGTCACGAGTCGGCCCGCGGCGTCGATGTAGTTGTCAATTGTTCCGGAGCCATTGACCAGTCGCTTACCCCAGATGCGGGTGACGAAGGGCGTCGGCCCCTCGGGCAGTGCCCCCGCGCGGCGGACGAACAGCCGCAGCACGACGGGATTTATGCCCTGGTAGGACCGTGGGATTGCGAATCGGAATGCAACGCGGTCGAACCCGCCTTCTTGAAGGTTGATTCCGATGGTGGGTTCCTGAAGCAGGACGACCTGAACAGTCTGGCTGCCGAGGGCCACGGGCACCGTGCCGAAGAAGTCTTCGACGAACTGATCAAACAGAATCGGACCCGCGGGGCCTTGCGGTCCTGGTTCACCATTGATGCCATTGGTGCCGTTCGTGCCGTTGGCGCCATCTGCGCCCGCGGGGCCGGCAGGGCCGGCTGGACCGGCGGGGCCAGGTGCTCCATCAGCGCCGGGAACCGCCGCACCCGCGGGGCCGGCCGGACCGGTCGCCCCGTCGCTGCCGGGCACACCCTGTGCACCGGGAACGCCCTGCGGCCCCGGGGGGCCGGCGGGGCCGGGATTCAGCGCTCCCAGCAAAGCAATGGCGAGTGTGCCGCCATTGCCGATGCCATTGATGAAAATGCCCAGCAGGTCGCGCTGGTAATCCTGCAGGCCGAGGAATCCTCCGCCACCGCAGGCCGTACCAATGGTCAACAGTCCGACGAGCGCGCTCGCCGTCCATTTCTTGTGTCTATTTTTCATGTACCCACCCTTTGCGGCGATCCGTCGCGTCAAGCGACCCTAGAATCAGACACGCGTCTCCAACGCGCCGGGCTCGATCGAGTCCGCGATTCAACGATCATCTTACGGATACCGTGTCGGGCGAGTCAACGCTGAAAAGGTGTTTCGAGGCTAGATGTCGAGATTCAAAACGGACAAACGGACTCGACGCGATCAGGATCAATGCTGTGCTCGAATTGTGCGCGGCGCGTTGCGGCGTTATCGGGCGCTGAAATAAGTTCGAGTTGCTGGGAATTTCTTATGGCGAGAAGAATATTTGGACCGCGCCAGATTTGCGAGGTGAAAGCTCGATTGGACTCGCGTTTGTCACGGGTTCCGGGCTGCCTGATTACGCGGACTCAGCGTTCTCGGCATGCTCGGTTGAACCGCCGGGTTCGAGGTGATTATGATGTAGGGATCGCCCGTCTATGCCCGGACAGTGCGGTCAAAACTCGAGTCCGTATCTCCTCGCCGGAGTAGTTCCATGCGATTCCTGGTGATCGTAACGCTTCCGCTGCTCACTGGTTGCACCAACTGGTTCTCGGTCGTGCCGAAAGAAGCGCCTGTAAACAAGCAGCCCGTGATTGGCGGCCTGCCCGATCAACGTCCCTACTTCGGCAAGGTGGAGCGAATGATTGACGGGCAGACCGGTGACTTCCTTCTAGCCACTTGCAGTTGCGGCGAATGGCGGACCCTCGTCCAGATGTCGGACGGCTCGCAATGGCAGTTCCCGGTCGTCTTTTATACCGATTCGGGGTTTGCTGACGCCACCACCGACGTCGAGGTCTTCGGCCGTGAAGATGACAAGGCCATGTTGGGTTTGATTCAGGCCTCAGACGGCCATCTCACGGGCGACTCGGAAAAGAGCTCGCTCAACTTCCGCGTCGATGCCTTTCGCGGCGATGCTCACACCAACGACATCACCGCATGCATTCGCTGCCACATCGGCGACGATCCAATCTTCCCGCGCCCGCCTACGCACCCACCCTACGTTCCGGGTGTCACCAACTGTCTCACCTGTCACCCCGTGAACATTGATTGAAGTCTGCGCATGACCGGTTATTCGCCGGTTGCGCCCGCTGTCGCCCCCGTGCCGCGCGGGTTACGATATCGCGGATGCACGAGTATCTAGTTCGCACCGACATCTAC
>CAYXEY010000521.1:0-4313 GCA_964464105.1 uncultured Planctomycetaceae bacterium | reverse complement strand
CGCATGAGTACATCATGCTCTCATCAAGAAAGGCCGCAAAGAAGTCGTTGCCGAGGTCGTAGTGCGCGGAGATGTTTCGCCGGCTGCCGGCCGTGGTGTTACGCGCCAGCCAGTGCCGCGCCCGGTCCGCCCACATCGCAACGCGGGCGAGCCCGCCATCCAGCCCGATCATCGCGCTCTCATTGCGCAGGAACAGCGTAATCAGGCGAGTGAGGTTGTCGCAGGACCACAGGCCGTCAACATAGCCGTCAGCCGCTCCGTTGATCCCGCCTGTGATGATTCGGCGATAGAGACTAAAGTCGTGGACGACAATCGTCGCGCTGAGCGACTCGTGACCAGTCGCATGGCCGAAGGCGTGCCGCTCGCCGCCTTCTTCGATCACGAGGCGGCCGAATGTGATGCGGTTCAGGCATTCGAGCAAGGCGCGTTTGGCCAGGCGGTCGAGCAGGCCGCCGCGCCGTGCGTCGGAATAGCTATCTGCAAACGGGGGCGATTCGCTCATTGAGGGCGGGTCTCCTGTGCCGCAGGTCGAAAACGTGGATGCGTGAAGAACGGAATTCCCTTGAGTCGCAGGCGGGCGGCCTGCCAGTAGATCGCGCTGATCACTCGCAGCGTCATGAATGGAAATCGCGCCAGCACGCCCGACAGCGATGTCGATGTGATTTCGCGCCGACGAAGCACCAGAGTGGCATCGAAAAACGCGACAGAGTGGTCACTCGATGCCATGTAAACGGCCAGCCGCGACGCCGGGGCGGAAAATCGCCAATCGTATCCGATGTCCATGTCCATGAATGGCGAGATGTGGAACGCCTTGTCTAAGCGGAATCGGTGTCGACCGGTCGTCGGTCTGGACGCGCAGTCGAGCACATAAGCGTGCCGCTCGCGCCAAGGCGTATTGGTGATGTCGACGACGATCGCTTCCAGGCCCCGGCCATCGGCAGCGTAACAGTAGTAGAAACTCACCGGGTTGAAGCAGTGGCCGAAATAGCGGAAGTGGGTCAACAGTCGAATGGGCCCGTCGGGCCGGCGTCCGATCCGTTCGGTTACGAGGCAGCGCACGGCTTCGTCAAGAGGCACTCCCGGGTCGCCCAGGTAGTCGGATCGCTCGAATGTCGCCGGCGTGGCGCGGCCGACCGACCAGAGCCATCGTCCGTCGAACAGGGTCGGCAGTTCCCCGAGGTCGACGTACATCATGAATAGCCGATAGGTGAACGCATGCGGCGTGGGGAGGGTGCGACGGTGGCGGACGACGCCTTCGTAGATGCAGCTTTGCACGGTCTAAAGGCTCTTTCCGAAATCGCGGCCCACTGCAAGGGCACTGTTCACGCCATCTTCGTGAAACCCATTTCCCCAATAGGCCCCACAATACCATATGCCATTGACGCCGCTGATCTCCGATCGCCTGGCCCGGGCAACGACTCCGGCGGGTGTATAGGTCGGATGGTGATAGGAGATACGGCGGATGAGGTCGGCTGGATTCAGGGGGCGCGAGCAATTAAGGGTAACGCAGTAGTTGTCGGTCGCTCGAAGATTCTGGAGCCGGTTCATGTGGTAAGTGAGAGTAGCCCGATCCCCGTCGTTCTCGCCGATATGGTAATTCCAACTCGCCCACGCGCGGCGCTCGCGCGGCAGTAGCGAGACATCGCGGTGCAGCACCGTGTCATTCGCTTGATAGGGCATGGCCGAGAGAATATCGCGCTCGGCCGGCGTGGGATCGCTCAACATGGACAGGGCCTGATCGCTGTGTACCGACAGGATGATCGCGTCGAAGCGCTCCTCCTTGCCGCCGCGCGGGCGGAGCCAAACGCCCTGGGACTTGCGTGTTACCGCTTCAACCGGGCAATTGAGCCGGATTCGATCGCGAAATTCGCGGACAAGCGGCTCGATGTAACTTCGTGATCCGCCGCGGATGACCCGCCAGCGCGGCTGTCGCACGAGGTTGAGCATACCGTGGTTGTGCAGGAATTCCGTGAAAAGCCGCAGTGGAAAACCGGCCATTCTGCGGGTGCCCGACGACCAGATCGCCGCGCCCATGGGAATAATGAACTGATCGATGAAGGCCTGCGAATACCCGTTTCGCGAAAGGAATTCACCGAGTGTCAAATCCGGGGCGAGGCTGAGCGGCAGTGTACGGGTTTGCCGTCCGAAGCGGACGATCTCCCAGAGCACCCTTAGGAATGCCGGCCTCGCAAGATTTCGTCGTTGCGCGAACAGTCCTCCAAGGGATCGGCTGCAATAAGCGACACCGGTGCGAGCGCACTCGACGCCGAAACTCATGTCGCTGTATTCCCACGCGACTCCGAGCTTATCGATCAGACGGATGAAGTTCGGATAGGTCCAGTCGTTGAAGACGATGAAGCCGGTGTCGACCGCGTGTCGGCCATCCGAGGCAGTCACGTCGATTGTGTTCGTGTGGCCGCCAATGTAGTCGGCCGCCTCGAAGATCGACAGGTCGTGATCGCGTGCGAGCAGATGCGCCGCAGTCAGTCCGGAGATGCCGGTGCCGACAATGGCGATGCGCAGTCCACTGCTTTGGGCGAAGGGGTGCGACGATGAAGCGAGGGTTTCAGAATCCTGGTACAACAGTGTTAATCTCGTGACGGGAGTCTGATCTCGCACCGCAAGTGTGCCGGTCTTGCTGCATGCCCCCTGATAGAGGAACATCATAGACTACGGCCCAGGTCCTCGCTCGGTTTCAGTCCTTTCAACAAGCGAATCAGGGCCGCCTGGCGTCGCCGTAACTTTTGCTGTTCACGGAGGTTCCACGTGACATTATTCCCAGTAGATCTGTCCAGCGACACGCAGACCCGGCCGTCACCCGGCATGCGGCAGGCCATTGCCAATGCCGAAGTCGGCGATGAGCAGAAGCGTGAGGATCCCAGCGTCAATCGGCTGCAGGAGATCGTGTGCGAGCTGACCGGCATGGAGGCGGCGGTCTTTTTGCCGACCGGCACGATGTGCAACCTGATCGCCCATGCGGTGCATTGCCGGCCTGGCGATGAGATCATCCTGGAGGAGCAGTCGCATCCGGCGCACTTTGAGGGCGGCGGCCCGGCGGTGCACAGCCGGGCGAGTCTGCGACTACTTGCCACGGCAAATGGTGTCTTTACACCACAACAAGTGGAAGCGGCGCTGCGGCCCGACGATCCACATTTTCCGAAGTCGCGCCTCGTGTGCGTTGAGAACACGCACAATCTCAAGGGGGGGCGCATCTGGCCGATTCCGGCGATGGAAGCCGTTGCGGAAATGGCGCGTAAGCACAATTTGGCGCTGCATCTCGATGGCGCTCGACTCATGAACGCGGTCATCGGGTCAGGTGTTCCTGCAAAAGACTATTGTCGGTTTTTTGATTCGGCGTGGATCGATCTGTCAAAGGGGCTGGGCTGTCCGGCCGGTGGTGTGCTTGCCGGTTCGAAAGAGTTCATTTCTCGGGCGTGGCGCTACAAGTTCCTGTTCGGCGGGGCCATGCGGCAGGCGGGGATCCTCGCAGCCGCGGGCGTCTATGCATTTGAGAACAACGTGCAGCGGCTGGCAGAGGATCATGCCAGAGCCAAGTCGCTGGTGAAGGGCATGGCCGAGATCAAGGGGATCGAAGTCGATATTGCCGCCGTGGAGACGAACATCGTCATCTTCGACATTGCCGGTACGGGCATTCCCCGTGCCGAATTCATGAATCGCGTGCAGGCCCAGGGCGTGCGCTTCAGCGGATTGATGCAGCCGACGCGACTGCGCGCCGTAACGCATCTCGACATTCCTGGTGATGGCGTAGAGCGAGCGCTGGCCGCGGTGCGGGCAGCGGTGAAATGATGTCAGCCGCGTAATCCCAGACATCCTGCGATGATATTTCGCTGAATGTCGTTGGTGCCGCTGAAGATGATGCCGCCGAGGCTGTCGCGCAGATAACCCTCGACGCCGCCCTCGTTGACGAAGCCGTTGCCTCCGTGAATGCGAATCAAATCCAGACTGTTGGCGACGAATGCATCGCTGATAAACAGCTTGGCGACGGCGGCCTCCATCGGAGCACGTTTGCCCGCAGCCTTGAGTGCCGTCACGCGATAGAGCAGCAGCCGCGCTGCGTCGAGCCGCACCTTCATGTCGGCGATGCGATGGCTGACGGCCTGATGACCGGCGATGGCCTTGCCGCCGACGTGCCGCTCATTTGCGTACGCGACAGCAAGTTCGATTTCACGCTCCATCGCGCCGAGTGTGGCCCCAAAAATGCAGGCGCGTTCGCGCTCAATCGAGCCTTGAAAGAGCATCGCGCCCGCGCCGGGCTTGCCCAGCATGTTTCGCCCCGGTACGCGCACGTCTTC
>CAYXEY010000520.1:0-4319 GCA_964464105.1 uncultured Planctomycetaceae bacterium | reverse complement strand
AATTCCTCCTGCGAAGACCGATTGAACAGTCAAACTTCGGACGCGGAGTATTGGACGTATCTCGAGTAATTCCGGTTCCAGTGGCTCCGATCTAAATTCGTATCACACGCGTAACGGCGCTCGTGGTGTTCGTGTCTACTTCCGCGGATCGGCCATCCGCCCGGCGAAGAGGATCTGACCGGTCTGCGTGTCGCGGATGAAATAGATGAACGGATGATCGGCTCTAAAGACGGCCGGCGGCTTGGGCGGGGCGGCGCTGCCGGCGCGGATGCCCACCACCGTGGCGGCGGCGGCCTCGGTGCCCTTCTCATCGACATCAACAAAGGCCTTGTGAATCACCGCGGAAATGTAAGTTGGCTTGACGTCGGTGATGCCCGAAAAGTCGGCACTCGGGGTGAATGCCAGGTTCATGCCCATGGCGCTGAGCGTGTCCGCCAGTTGATATTCCGTTTCGGCGTGAAACTTGGGCAGATAGAGCATGACCCGCTCGCGCTTCAGCGACTCGATCGTGTCGATCACCAGCGAACCAGTCAGCTTCTTCTCCAGCGCGGCCAAGCCGTCAACCTTGTGCGACAGCAGGACCAGCATGGTCATGCGCCGGTCTTTGTAGGGCATCTCCAGGGCGGCGAAGCCCTCGGCCTCGCGGTTGACGTAGTTGTATAACGCCGTCTGCGACATGAGAGGCGCCTTGATCTTCTCGCCGCCATCGAGCGTGAAATCAGCGTCGTGCGTCGATTCGTTCCTAAACGGGCTGGCCCAGTCGGCCTTGAAGTAGATCGCGTTGGCCAGGATGAGCGCGGTGTCCGGCGGGACGGCGCGGTCGTCGACGATGTCCTTGATCTTGCCTTTGGTCTTGTCTTCCACCCAGTCGTTGATGTCCTTGACGGCCTGCTTCACATTGCCGGCGAAGTCGGCGGCCCGGACTTCGGCCTCGTAGCTGTTCTTGGCGATATCGACGAAGGCCTTCTTGAAATTCAGCCGCGTCGCAAGCCAGATGGAATTGGCGGTCGAAATCTCCATCCCACCGGCCGGACGCTTGAACAGCGCGTCGTTCGCGGAGTTCAACATGCGGGCCCACGAAGCGCACTCCGGATGCCGCTTGGCGGGATCGGGATTGATATGCAGCGCGGCGGCCATTTCGGCATCGGTCGCACCAGCAGCGCCGGCCGAGGTCATGGCCAATGCGGTCACGATCGAAAACGGCGAGAAGAAGTGATTGCCCGGCTTTTCGGCAAGCTGCTTGTAAAGTTCGACGCAGAATGCGGCGCTGTTGGCGTCGTTGGCCTTCGGAATGGGCTCCCCCTCACAGATTCGGGTGGATAAGGTCAGAACAGTCAAGAGCGCCGTGATCATGCGAACATTCACCATGTTCTCCTCATTCCGATGTGACTGACTGAGAATCAAGCAACGGCCGGTGCGCCAGTGCTTCAGGCAAATCGTCTTCCAGTTTCGTTCACGCGAGGACGCACTGCTTGAAGCAGTCGCATCCTTCGATTCCACTCTGTTTATACAATTACATGAGACGCGCGGTGCAGTCGGAAAGTTCCATTTTCGAGCGACTGCTCATCGGCAACCCTACTTCCGCGGATCGGCCATGCGGCCGGCGAAGAGAATCTGACCGGACTTTGTATCGCGGATCATGTAGATAAACGGATGATCGGCTCGGAAAACGGGTGGTTCGCTCCGCGGCATGGCGCTGGCCAGCTCCATGGTCACGGCCGTGGCAGCGGCCGCTTCGGTGCCCTTTTCATCGACGTCAACAAACGCCTTGTGAATGACCGCCGAGATGTATAGGGGTCCGTCGTCGGTGATGGCCTTGAAATCGGCATCGGGCGTGAACGCAAGCTTCATGCCAAGCGCCTGAAGAGCATCGCTCAATTGATACCGCGTCCCGGCATGAAACTTCGGCAGGTACACGATGACCTTCTGGGGCGCAAGCGCCTGAATCGCGCCGTCAACCAGCCCGCTGTCCAGCCGCTTTTCCAGATCGCCCAGGCCATCGGCACGATCGGGCAGGAGGACGAGCATGCTGATCTGTCCGCCCTCGTAGGGCATTTCCATCGCGGCGAATCCATCGCGTTTGGCATACGGAAACGACTCGGTTTGCACCATCATGGAACATTGAATCTTACCGCCGCCGTCGAGCGTGAAATCGGCGTCGCGCGTCGTCTCCTTTTCAAACGGGCTGGCCCAATCACCCTTGAAGTAGATCGCGTTGGTCAGAATCAGCGCGGTCATCGGGTTCACCGCATCGGGCGTGATGATCCTGCTGATCTTGCCGTGGGTCTTGTCATGGACCCAGGCGTTGATTTCATCCACCGCCTTCGCGGCGTTCTTGACGAAATCCAGTCCGCGCACCTCGGCGAGATAGTCCTTCGTGGCAATATCCACGAATGGCTTTTTGAACTTGACGCGGGCCGAACACCACAGGGCGTTGGCCGTGGAAATCTGCAGGCCGCCGCGCGACTTCTCAAAGATCGATTTTCTGGCCGAACTGAGCGACTTGGCCCACTGGGCGCACTGGGCGTGCCGCTTTGCCTGATCGGGATCGAGATGCAGGACTTTGGCCATCTCCGCGTCGGTCGCTCCGGCCGCCCCGGCCGAGGTCATCGCCAGGGCCGTCGCCACGGAGAACGGCGAGAAAAAGATGTTGCCCTTCTCGGCCGCGAGGTGCCTGTACAGATCGATGCAGAATGCCGCGGTCTTCGGCTGGACGGGCGTCTTCACTGGTTCCTCCGCGCGAAGCTGCATCGGGGTTGCGAATGCCGCAATAATCAAAGTGGTTGTCAACATCAATCGGGCGTTCATGGTCATCCTCCTGGGTACCTTGGACGCAGGCGGCAGGCCGCCGGTTCACTTCAAAACCGTGCCATGCTGCACCACCGCCGGGGCCGGATTGGGGCGTATCGTGCTCACGGTGTAACCCACCGCGGTGTTCAGCTCCGCCCGACGATCGATATCGGACAGGTCGAGCAACGCCGACAGAACCGTGGCGTGCGTGGTGTGATACCGCTCTTCGTACTGGGCGATCAGCCGATCGCGATTCTCATACAGCCCGGGCCAGAGCCGCAGCCGCTGTAATTCGTGATCGATGGAGACTATCTGCGGCTGCTGAATGGCGAAATGGGCAATGCGGTCCCATTGATCATCAAGCGATTCGGGCAGAATGGGTTTAGGCCAGAGCGGCGGCCCATCGCGGCGACCGTCGAATAAGGCGAATGGCACCCGCCAGTCGTCATTCGACAGGCTACGAATCTCGCGGCGCAGTTCGGCCGTGGTCCACGTACGCCCATCAAAAACGCACGTCGCTTCACCGGAGAATCGCTTGGAATCGGAATGACGAGTCAGTGCGGACAGCACGGACGCGTTGTGCAGATTGACGAGGAAGGCGAGTCGCGTGGCGTCATCCGGGAAGAGCGCGGGGGTGCGCTTCGGGCCAATCGCCGCGGCCTGCCGCAAGAAGGAATTGAGCGGACCGGGATCGAAACAGAGTTTGTAGAGATCGACCTCGTTGCCGCGCACGCCGCGCGACAACGTGAGACTCCAGTCGGAGTATTCGATGCGCTGGGGGATTGGGCCATCCGACGGTGGCGGCGACTCAACAACAGCCGTTGATGACGTAGTGCATCCCGCCAGGGACATTGACGCGAATAGAGAAAAAGCGATGGCCCAGGATCGCCCTATCAGGCGCAGCTGCCCCCGGCAACAATAGTGCGCCCTTCGGGCGTAAAGACGCAAATGAAAATTCAATGGCTTCAATTCGCGCCTTCGAAAAGAACCGCCAGTCCCTGGCCCACGCCGACACACATGGTCGCCAGCCCCTTCTTCGCCTTGCGTCGCCCCATCTCGCGGATCAGCGTCGTCGCCAGTCGCGCCCCGCTGCATCCCAGAGGATGACCCAGCGCAATCGCCCCGCCGTTCACGTTCACCTTCGCCGGGTCCAACTCGAGTTGAGCCATGCACGGCAGCGCCTGCGCCGCAAACGCCTCATTCAATTCGATCAGATCGAGATCACTCGCGTTCCATCCCGCGCGCTTGAGCGCTTTCTGAGTCGCCGGCACCGGTCCCAGCCCCATGACCGCCGGATCGACGCCCGCGCTGGCCGACGCCCGCACGAACGCCAGCGGCCGCAGCCCCAGCATCCGCGCGGATTTCTCCTCCACCACCAGAAGTGCAGCGGCACCGTCATTCAAACCGCTGCTATTCCCCGCCGTAACCGTACCACCCTCGCGGAACGCGGGTTTGAGCTTGGCCAGCGCTTCCAGCGTGGTATCCGCCCGGGGATGTTCATCTGTATCGACAATCGTAGTCTTACCCTT
>CAYXEY010000519.1:0-4320 GCA_964464105.1 uncultured Planctomycetaceae bacterium | reverse complement strand
CCGCCGGCCCGCGGTTCGACCAGCACGAGCTTGACGTTGGCCAACTCGGGCGGATGCCGCCAGACCTCTTCGGCGAATCCGCTGGGGCTGCACACACCAATTACATGGCCCACCTTGGTGTCGGCCATCAGGTTCCGCACGTGGGCCACGAGCTGCGCGGCCGTCACAGGTGGCGCCGGTCCCTGTCCATCGAGCAGCGGCTCGGGCGGGGCAATCACGGTCGCCATGGTCACGCTGCGCAAGCGGCTGAAGATGAACCAGCGCCGCTCGAAGCCGCGCAGGATGATCGACCGGCCATGCGGAAGACGGGCGTATTGATCGCGATCGAAGACGCGGCGGTCGATCATCGCGGCGCGAACAGCCTCGCCGCGGTCCACCTCGGAGCGCGCGAAACGGCTGCCGGGAATGATCTTGCCCTCGGCCGGGCCGAAGTTGGCATGCGCGCCGGCCAGGTAGGCCGACTCGACTTCCATGGCATGTTCAGCGGCTGTCTTCATTCAAAGCCTGCTTGATCCTGCGTACGTTCTGATCCAGCGATGCGCCACATCGCCGGCAAAACCGGGCGTAGGGCGCATTGTGCGACAAACACTTCGCATCCGGGCAAACCTGGTCATCGTCGGACATCGTCCCGTACGAGCCCTTCTTGCGAAATGCCCGCACGATCGCTCCAACCACCATCAGCAGCCAGATGACGCCGATGAACCCCACGAAGCAGGTCGCCCCGGATCCATTCGTGAAGTAGAACATTTCCTCAACCCGACCAATCTGTCCGGCGGCCGATGCCGCCTGTACGACAAGTTCCTCATTTCAACGGCGCGCCGCAAAGCCGGCAGTAGCGGGCCCGACGCGTGTTCCATGCCTGACAGTCCTCGTGACCGCAGCGCACATCGCGACATTCGCGAAAGCGGCGAAGCTTGGTGGCGATCGAATCGTGCGGATCATTTCCGCGCGTCACCCTGCGATGCTCTCCGCCCCAAACCAGGTGCATCACAATCTGAACGAACAAGACCGCCGCGACCACGAATCCGCCGACGACCAGCCCTCTGTTCGCCAGAATCATGACGGAGGCCAACATTGCTTCATCCCGCCATTGCCGCCAGCTTCGTTCCGCAGAAGATGCAGAATCGATCGTCCTCGCCCGGATAGCCGCCGCAGGCCGTGCAGCGCCGCGGGCTGGCTACCAGTTGCTTGCCGCACAGGATGCAGAAGTTGTCGCCCGGCTCGGCCTTGGCGTTGCAGGAAGGACAGCGCCCAGCATGCGACATCGGTTCCTGTGGCATCCGCACCGGCGGAGGCGGCGTGGCCCGCGATCGTCCGCGCTCCACCACCGGCGGCGCGCTGGTGCGATCGATAACTTCTAGCACCTCCTCCGCACTGGCGTAGCGGCGCTCCCACCGGGTGTAAAGTTTCGCGTAAACCGCATCGACCCACGCCGGCAGTCCATCGCGCACATGCGAGGGCAGATCGCTGCCGCTTGGCCGTTGTCCACACACCATTTCAAACAGGATGATGCCGACGGCATACAAGTCGCTGCGTGCATCCGATCGGCCCTCGTCGCGCTGCTCCGGCGCCATGTAAGCCAGGGTGCCGGAGATGGTCTTGCCCTCCTCGGAGAGCAAACTCCCCGACTGCATGATGCTGTTGGTGGTGACCTGGGTCACCTTGCCGAGGCCGAAGTCGGTCACGCGTACGTCGGCAATCTCAATGTCACCCAGATTTTCAGCGGCCTTGTGCTCGACGAGGATGTTCTCCGGCTTCACATCGCGATGAATGACACCTGCGGTGTGCGCCGTGCCGAGCGCACGCAGGATGGCCGTCAAAATTCGCTGCGCCGGTAGAACCGGCAACCCCTGCTTATTTGCCTCGATCAGCTTGCGAAGCGACGGCCCGTCCACAAACTCCATGACGAGATACGGTATCTCAGCGTACGGATCGAAGCCGACCGCGCGGACGATGTTGGGATGGCGCAGGCCATGGATGGCCGTGCCCTCATGCTGAAGATTGCGGACGTACTGCGCGTCGGTCGGGATCTTGATGGCCACCACCTGGTCGCGCCAGATGTGGTGATGTGCCTTCCACACCTGACCGAAGCTGCCGGCGCCCACCTGGGTGTGCAGCACGTATTCGCTGACTCGATCTCCCGCCTGCGGAGTGATCATGGCAATTCCCCTGCGGCTCCTGCGCCACGGCGCGAGCCGGAACTACCGATCCACGTGACGTGCCAGGGATTCACAGATGAAGAAATTATATGCGGCGGCGGCGGCGAATCCAAGAATGACCACGAGCCAGGTAAGCCCTCCACTGATGTCCCAACTTGCCAGCCAAAAGGCGTGAAAAATGTTGATTCCTGTGTATACGGCGATCAAACCGATGCTTGCGACCTGCGCCGCGTTGGCACTGGTCATGCGGGATTGCAGGTCCATGAACGGGCGCATGAACAGGAAGCTCGACCACGGCAGGGCCGCGGTGACCACCAGCCAGATCAAGGTGTACTTCACCACGCGCCCGAAGGTTCGCATCTCTTCGGGATGCTGGTAGCACCAGTAGCCGCCGGCGGCCACGGCGAGGAAGATGACCGCCGAGGCAATCTTGCCGCCCACGGATTTGAGGATGTCGCCAAGTATCACTTGGATTTCCTTTCGGACCCAAACAGCAATTCGAACACGAACTCCAGCCCGCCCTCGAACAACCCTTCCAGGAGGAACTCAATTAATCCATCCAGCACGGTTCGCCAAACCTCCGGTGCAAATCCGACTCCACTATATAAAGCGGATTGCCCGAGCGGACCTTACAATTCGCAGGCGTCTTTGGAAGGGCCGTTGGCGGTCCTCGCCGTGGTATCTAACGTTCGGCCCCAACGCCATTTAGGGTATTGGGAGTACGCTGCCGGATATTTCACCAGCCGTGAAATCCGCCGGCGAATACGTTGATAGGCTGCAATCGGCGACTGAATGACCGGACGCCGCAAACTGGACTCTCGCGGAGGCGACACATGTCTGAAATGCCACGCATTCGATCGTGGCCGATCTGGATCACCCTGCTGGTGACCTTATCGGGACCTCTTGTCTACATGGGACTCATGCAGAATGCCTGGGCCCGCGCGACCGGCGTGCCCATGTTTGCGGTGATGGCAATCGGCGTGATCGCCGGGATGGTGTTCGCATCGCGTAATCGCAAGCGTTGGGTCCGCGTCGTCGCAGGGTTCAACGTCCTTCTTCTCGCCTTGATGACCTTCGCGTTCTTTTTCCTGTCGCGGCTACCGACGGACCCGGCATTCGCCTCGCTGACCACGGCACCGGACTTCACGCTTAATGATGAAACCGGCAAACCCGTTTCGCTCGCCGCCGCCCGGGCCGGCGGACCGGTGCACCTGGTGTTCTATCGCGGGCACTGGTGAGGTCTCTGTGTTTCGGAGCTGGTTCAGCTCCACGACGCGGCCGAGGCGCTCAAGACCCGGGGTGGACGGATGCTTGCCATCTGCACGGACGCTCCATCCGATTCCAAACGCGTGGTCGAAAAATACAAATTGAACTTTTCCATACTCGCCGACGACAAAGGCGACGTGATCCGCCAATATGGCCTGTTTCACGCGGGCGGTTCACCCAAGGGCGGCGACATTGCCGTGCCGGCGCATGTGCTGATCGATTCCTCGGGAAAGATCGCCTGGCGCCGCAAATCGGAGAAGATTCAGGATCGGCCCGACCCCACGGAGATTCGCGCGGCGATTGAAGCGTTGAAGTAGATCAACGGGGTGGGAATCGAGTCTCGCGGCGCAAACATGGTCGCCCCAAGCCGCGGCCAAGCCACACCAGCTGAACACTCGCACTACGCCTGAACCACGGATGCATCCCATTCCGCGGCGGCCTTCATGACCAAGCCCAGCGTCGCGGTGTCGACCTGATCGATCGCCTGGGCCGTAAACTCCGCGAATGTCCCTTCTTCATACGTTTGGACATTTCGCTCCAGGCCCAGCCGCTCGATCTGCGTGGGCGTAATCCGGCCCTGCCCCACGGCGATCTGAACAAACAGCCCATCGGCTCGATTGGTCACGATCGTGCCGATGCGCCGGCCGCCGGCATCGTGAAGCGGAACCGTCACCTTTTTCGACCAGTCTACTTTCAGCCCCGGCATGCATTTGGTCATGCGTCCGATCAGCTCGATCAGCAACGTCGGCTTCCATTGGATGGCGTTCTTTTTGCTCATCGACTGCTGCGAGAGGTGCCAGGTTCTGCCATCGGCCTTCCACGGCGCGGCCAGATCGGCGTTCTTGGCCAGCTGCGCGACGTGCTTGAGGAAGATGGATGTCGCGCTGCCGAGGAC
>CAYXEY010000518.1:0-4321 GCA_964464105.1 uncultured Planctomycetaceae bacterium | reverse complement strand
GAGGATCGGCCGATGCGCGCATCGACGATTCCCCGTCTCGCGGGGATGTCGATCCCAGCCGACCAGGCCGACTATCTCGAAATACTCGTGGACTATCTGCAAACGCACACGTCGCCGGATGAAACCATTCTGGACCTGAGCGATCAGGGTCTGATTTACTATTTGTGCGAGCGCCGCTGCCCCACGCGGTTCGCCTTCGTGAATTACTGCGGTACGCCGGCGCTGCGGGCCGAAATGGTGGGGGAGATCATGGAGCGAAAGACTCTGCCGGCCTATGTCATACGATATACGACAGACGTTTCCACTCCGGACGCTCTCGGAGAGTTCGTCGATCGGCATTATCGGCTGGATGCCCAGGTTGGACCCACGGTACTTATGCAACGAATCAATTCGGGCGATTAACGTACAGCGGTACGCGCTGTTATTGACCCGTCATTGCTCCATGAGGCGGTCATGATTCAAGTGAACTGGATTTGGCTGGGACTTCCCGTTGCGATTGTGATCGCCGCGCTCTGGCGTATCAGCCGCTTTCAAGTTCGCTTGCTGCGCTCGAGGGGGCTTCGTGAACTTGAGGGCGTGATGACGTCCGTCATGACTCGGGAGGTGCCGATCGCCCAGGGGCCCGTGCCCGACCATGTCGTCGAGCTGATTCGCCAGGGTCGCCGCGACGAGGCCATCAAGGCCATGCGAGAACTGGCGGCTCGGGCGGGCGACGAAGGCGGCGGCGAAGTCAAGACCTGGACCAGCGACGATGGCAGGGTGCACACGGAGATGCGCACCGTGACCTACAAAGTTGGCGATCTGTCTGACGACGTGCTCGCGGCCATCGGCACGGGCGACATGTCCAAGGTGATCAAGGAGCTCAAAGGGGCAAAGTCTCAGCCGCCGGCGCTACCGACGAAACCGATGCCCCCAGTCGCGAGACCGAAAAAGCGAGCCAAGCCGGCAGAGCCGCGCATTCCTTCCAAGGACGAAATCAACGACCCGACGCCGAAGCCGTTTACGTTGGATGATTGACCAGCGTCGCGTTCAGCGCTGCCACGACATATTCAAGGCGATCGTCCGGCAATCGCTCTCCGAAGCGGATCGGTTTTCCATCCTCCAGATCGAGCACCGCGATGGGCCGATAGCGCGTCTTTTTTCGTTTCGTGTAGCGCTCCCGGTCGATCCACACGCCCTTTACGCGCGAAGGATTGAAGGGATGTCGGCGGCCGATGCCGAAGGCGCGTGTGCTCACGCTGCCGACACCGTCGGCGATTGAGACTTCCAGTGTGCCGGCAAGAAAGAGCGCCAGCACGCCCATCGACAATAGCGCGATCCATCCGAAAGCGAGAGCGAACACCCACATGAGAATCATCATGCATCCCTGCGACTTTCCGGCGATCTCGCGAATCGGAAGGGGAATCCAGTCGGGAATGCGCACGCCCATCGAGCCGAGCGTGGCGATGAGGGCGACGCCGATGAGCAGAAGCACGGCGGCCATCGTCGGAATGGCCTCGAATGCTTTGCTGATCGCCTTCAAAGGTTGTCGATAGCTCGCACCGATCAACTTCACACGGTTGTCATCGCGATACCACGCGCCCGTGGGCGGAGAATTGATGGACGCCACGCTGCCGGGCGTCACCGAGATTCGCAATTTCCCAATCGGCATTGAGAGGTTGCAAGTGCGACAGTAGCCGACCTCGCTGGATTCGTTGATGTCCGTATCGGCGATGGGGCGGGCGCATCGGGGGCAGTGACGTGAACGCATGGCCCGCCATGTTGCTCGCGGGCGGCACGGCATGCAAGCGCGAATGCACCGCCGCGTTGGCCTATGAGCCGGCGAAGTTCGTCTCTATTTCTCAATGACGCGCACGTCGTCGATCCAAAGCTCGCCATCGAGAACGACCGCGATCATGACGGCGCCGGCGGCAGCGTTTTCGGGCAGCTCGAAGGTCTTCTCGATTCGCGTCCAGTCTCCCGTGCCGGTCAGTCGTTTCACATCGACGTCATTGACCAGCGATTCGCCGGCATCGTCGTACACGAAGAACTTGAAAAACGTGTTCTTCACGCCCTTGGTCCTGACCATCGCGGACACGACGACCGACTTGCCGGCCGGCAGCTTGTCGATGTCGCAGCGAATTACGTCCATGGGCATGCCGCCGGTCTTGCGAATGGCCAGCGATTGACTGCCCGAATGGGCCGCGACATCCGAGCGCTCGGCCTTCAGGCGGCCGGAGTTGTTCAACACGGTCCAGCCCCGGAGGTTCTTCTCGAAGTCGCCGTTGGTTACGAGATTTCCGGCAGCCTTAGTCTTAGTATTGCCATTTGACGTTTTTACAGCCGCCGCAGGCTTCTTCGCCAGGGCGGGCTTTGATTCATCGCCCTTGCCGGGCGAGGCCAGCCACTCGACGCCGCGCCGAATGCCGCCGAAGACGTCGCCCTTCCAGCCGTGCCCGCCTTCATATTCAACCAGCTTTACCCGCGCGCCGGCCTCGAGCAGTTTGTCGCGTGCATTCTCGGCAAACGAGAACTTGGTGATCTTGTCGCCGTGAGATTGATAGAGGTAATACGGACGGCCCTTCGCCGCGGCGAGATCGGGCAGATCGGCGGGGCGGAAGACCGACATGGCGATGAAGGCGCCTTTGAGTGGCGTGTCCCTGGTCAGCATGGCGGCGTGCACCGCCGGTCCACTCGATGACCAGGCCAGTGCATAGACATGCTTGTCGTCGATCTTGTGGTGCTTGCGGACATCGGCCACGACGTCGGCGATGAATGTCTCGGTCCTGAAGTGGGCCTCGGGTACTTTGCTCTTTGCCGTTGGCCACACCACCCTCTTCGCCTGCTCCTCAGTCCATTTCGGGGCGACCAATTGCGCCACGAGATACCCCTCGGGCATCGCGTTCTTCCAGATGCGGCGCACGAACGGATTGAACTCCGCGCTGCCGTCGCCACCGGACAGCACGAGCACGAGCTTGAAGCCAGCCTTCGGCGCCTTGGCGTTCTTCGCCGGACCGATCAGGAAATAATGCTTCTTGTCATCTTCGCCAATGCGGATGTCCTTCGACGGCACATCGGCCACGTCGTCCTGGGCCCTCGCACGGGGCGGGCAGACTACCAACAGTCCGACGGCAGCCAGAACGATCCTCGAGAATCGGGCTTGCATGCGACTACCTCCCACTCGTGTACAGATGAGGCGGCGCCGGTTGACGGGTATCCGGCCTATTGGACGATTACCCAATTGATTCGGATTATTCTACGGTTGGATGCGACCCTGGATGCAGGAAGAGAGCATAAGACATCGCGCAGTGCCCTTGGTTCAGTCTTGCGGCCTTTTTGAAATGACTCGCCGCGTCTACAATAAAAACATGCCGCGTCACGGGCCGGTTGAGCCAGCTGCCGAGACGGTCAACGTCGAATTGACCTGCCATTGCTGTCGATACAACCTGCGCGGACTGTCGCCCGCAGGCAAATGCCCAGAATGCGGCGAATCGATCGAGAATTCGGTGGCTGAGGCGGCCATTCGAAGCCGGCGCCCGGCGGGAATCGCTTTGGGCCTCGGCATTGGCAGTTGCGCTGCGGTTCCCCTCATTCTCGCGGGACCGCTGATGTTTGCACCCTTCGCTCTCAGCCTTGCGGGTATGGGCGCCTCCGCCATTTCAATGCGCCACTGGCGGTACGCCACACGCGCTCAGCGGACGATGTCAGTTCTCGGCGCAATTTTCAGCGTAACGGCGATGGCCCTGATGGGCGTGTTGATTTATGGCTTGTCGCAGATGCACATCTGCTGACAACGATCCGCCAATTCGAGAATCCGCTTTCGGCTTGATCTTCGATTGGCGCGGATCATTCGCTATACGCTATTTGCTATTCGCCATTCTCTCCAGCACCGCCAGCAAATACCGATACATCCGGGCCACGCTCTCCACTTCGCAAAGCTCGTCCGGACTGTGCGCCCCGCGAATGTTCGGGCCGAAAGAGATCATGTCCATGCCCTCGACGCGTCCGCCGATGATGCCGCACTCCAACCCCGCGTGAATCGACAGCACCTTCGGCGCGTGGCCGAAGACCTGCTCATAGACCGCGCGGCAGGTCTTCAGGGTCGGCGAGTTTACGTTCGGCGCCCAGCCGGGGTACTCATTGGCTCGCACGACATCGGCTCCCGCCAGCTCCGCCGCCGCGGCGATCTTGCGGAGCATGGTTCGCATGTCGCTCTCCGACGAGCTGCGCGACAGGCAGCCGATATCGATGCGAAGGTTCGAGCCGCTCTCGGTGCTGGTGATCGTCGTTGTACCATTGGACGATTGTACGAGGCCGGGGATCTCCGGCACGACGGCCAGCA
>CAYXEY010000517.1:0-4336 GCA_964464105.1 uncultured Planctomycetaceae bacterium | reverse complement strand
AACAGCGCCTGATGCACGATGCGTAGCGGCAGGCCCACGGCCTCGCGGTCGCGTTCGGCATCGGCGCAGAGCTGATGCGACGCGGAAATATGGACATGCTTCCGGCGTCCCTGTTGAAGCTGGTCGTAGATGAAGGCGTAGATCTCGCGGCCCTTACCGATGCCGGTCCCATCGCCATTCCAATGACCCTTGCGAGAGCCGTTGGGCAGTAATGACTCTGTCGCCTGTCCAGCGTAAATCACGTCCTCAAGTTGCAAATCGGAGATACGTCCTTCGACTATGGTTTCACTAGGAAGGTGGTGCCGGTAGGTCACGTCCGGCGGTTCGACCGAGGCCATCGCAGTCGATTCGACGACGTTTGCAGGATGCTTCTGTGTCGCCCGAACAACGGCCTTCTGCACGCGATACTCGGCGAAGACCGTCCCTTCCTCGATGCGCAGCGCCGCGGGCGTTGCCTCGCCGTCGAGTTGAGCTACGCCATCCCCAACCTGTCCAGCGTCGCAATGAGAAGCCGCGCCGCCCAGATGCGCATCTGTTCCCTCTCCAACGGCAGCGGTGGTTTCTCCTTCTCCAGCTCCTTCGTGATTGTTCGCGTCAGGGCGTCCGGCCCATTCAGCGTGAGGTGGCTCCAGGTCATCCACTGCTCCGTCGTCACATTCGCGTCCGGAGGCGAGTCGGCCCCCCCTGCCCCATCCTCCAACAGCGCCGCAATCAGCTCGATCACCGGGTCCGCTTCCGCCTCCAGCTCGCGTTGAAAGAACTTCCGCATTGCCGAGCGCGCCTCCATCCGGGTTGCGCTTGAGAATTCGTCCACGAACATCCTCCTCCGAAATTGAACGGAGGCAGGTGTACGCCGCCTCCAATGTGAGCCCGTCGCCGGTGATGGTGAATGTTTCTGCTGTCGTCGGTCCGTCATGGTCTATTACGATGATTTGATGGTCGAAAACGGTGCCGAACTTCGCGTAGGAGCCACCATCGATTCCGACGTTGGCCCGCACGCGGTAGCGCTGCTCGACGCCGCCCCACCATTTGCGGAACGCCGCCCGGTCATGCGCCATTCCGCGTCCAACGATGGCGACGAGCCTGCCGCCCGGCCGCAGCCGCAGCAACGCTTGCTCCACGTGTCGCGCGCCGAACTTCGTGCTATGCCCGTTCACACGACCGCCGGTCGCCGAGAACGGCGGGTTCATCACGATTGCGTCATAGAATCTATCATTCGGCAAGAGGTTATCGAGCCGCTCGGCATCGACCGCCGTTACAGCGAATTCCTGTAGTTCCAACAGAGACTTACGCCGTGCGTCTATCTCGTTGACATCGACATCCGCGCCAGCCAGCCGGGCGAGGACTGCGATGTTGCCGGTGCCGGCGCTCGGTTCGAGAACCTTCATGCCGGGCCGTAACACCGCAGCCGTCACGACCAGGAGCGCTGTTGCCGGCGGCGTGCTGAACTGCTGCAGGTCGATCTGGCTTTGGTCGCGCTTGTTCTGCCGCGGCATTCTCCCCTGCAGTGCGAGCAATTCCTTTAGAGAGGCGGGGATGTCGGAAAGATCCAATCCAACACGCTGAAGGTAGATGTTCATTCCAGCTTCCGCGGCATCGTACGCTTCCCGCGCATGCCCGGCGGAATGCCCAAACACGTCACGAGAGAATTCAGCAATTTTGTGATTATCGAAATGTGCGTCAGGCTCGACCTGAAGCAGGGCCGCGAAACACAATGCAAAGTCCGATGCTGAGACAGACTTTGCCGAAAACTCAATGCCCTTTTGCTCGTGGGCTATTTCTGAGCGGATTAAGTCCATGTCTGGTCGCAGCGATGCGTGACCAAGCGGCTCGCTTTGTCGCGATTCCTCCACTGCGGACCAGTCGAATAGCTGCTGCTCGTATTTCGCCAAGCGCCTCCAAGAAAAGTATGAAATGTTCAGTCCCTATGCTCGTTGTGGTGTATTGAAGCAGATATGTGCCATAAGCCCGTAAGAGCTGTGAGTCCGGCTCAAGAAATGAAAAGATGAGGCCCGGTGGTATTTGAGCCTCAATCCTTCATCGACGAACGTCGTCGATTGAAACCTAGACAGCCATCGCGAGTAACGATGCTGCCTTAACATCCGCATCCGTACGTTCTCCGACGTGCTTCATCCGGCCGTTGAGCCGCGTGAGCGCGTCGACAACCGAGAACACCGTGAACCGACCGCTCTGCTGGGCGAGCTTGAGGGCCTCCTTCGCCACTGAACGGGAAATGCCCCGTCCAGACAGCATTTTCAGTACCTCATCACTGTTCTCGCCGAGCGTCGCAGCCATCGCCCTGCCGATCACGCGCGCGAATCCATCGCGGCGTTCGTCCCGTTTGGCGACGAGACGCTCGATGATCCGTCGAATCTCGCTGAACGACTCGTGCACGTTCGCCGTATGCTTGCGGCTGAACTCCACGACTTCGATAGCGTCCCAAACGATGTGATTCTGGCACACCGCCTGGAACCAAAACGTCTGCACGCCGATCGACCGCTTGCCGACCTCCGAGTTCCAAAGGAAGAACCCCGGAGCGAAGGCCTCGCCTCCGATCTCGGTCCAGCCAAGCGGATCGATCAGGAATACGAACATATCCTGCTCGCCGCGATACAGGCCCGTGCCGCCCCGTTGCCGCGTAGGCTCGGCACCATCGGCGGACGTCTCGCCGCCGACTCGCTCTCCGCCAGGGGCGAAGCCGGCCTGCTGCGGCGGCTGAAAGTCCGTCGCGAACTCCCGCACCATCGCGAGGAGGTCCGCATCGAACAGCCGCGTGTAGCTGACTCCGTGGATCGAGCGGACAAGGTTTTCCGCATGATTGTCCGACGTCAACAACTGCAGCGGCTTGCTCCCATCTGGCAGGGTCTCCCTGAAGACCTCGCTCGCGGTAGACGAGGACAGCTTGTTCACCGTGTCCTTGTTCACGCCGGCCAGCGAACACAGCTGAGAGAAACTCCACTCGTTAAGGCCGAACGTGCCGGCCCCGCCAAGCGTCAACTCCAATCCGCCCCCGCCAACGTCAAGCTTCAGTTCGCCGGGCGGGTGCCACCGCTCCGTTGAAAGCCGCTTGGCGTCCTGACATTCAGTACACAAGTCGTCAAACGTCGCGAAGCATTCGTCCGGCGTCCGCCGGAAGAGTTCCGCACTTGCAAGAGTCAAATTCTGCTTCATCACTAAAAACCTCCTCCCGGTCCAAATGGACCGTGCTAGAACCTGAAAAACACCACCGGGCACTCGGGATTTCGCCGCGTTTGGCGGAGGCCCCAGTGCCGAAGTAAACTCCCAAGCTTTGGTCTACTCCCGCTACTTTGTTATGCGTGTTAGTGGCGAGCACGTCGCCTACGGCTGCTCGCATAATGTGGAACCGGGCGGGATGGTGCGATGGCTTCCTGAAAACTGGCCTCGTGCAAAACGAACTTTCAGAAAGATTCCAGTTGGTTGGGGTTTATGGCGCGCAACTCGACCACGAATCAACGACCTTCGAAATGCGCTTGTGAACTTAGAGTGCATCTTCGATAACGCGGCGTCTTTGGGCGCAACGAGAGTGAAACCGATGAGCACGACACCAAGACCCAAGGTATTCATCTGTCATTGCAAGCAGGATGTGCCTGCTGCGGCTGATTTCTATGATCAGTTGGTTTACGCCGGCGCTGAGCCTTGGATGGATAAGAAGAACTTAGTGCTTGGTGACGATTGGGAGGTCGAAATCAAGAAGGCTGTCGCGGCCTCCGACGCATTTGTCCCTTTGTTGCGCCCCGAGTTTGATGAGATTGGATTTCGACAGAAGGAGGTTAGGTGGGCTCTCGAAGCCGTCAAACTGCGCCCCCCCGGGTGGGGATTCATAATTCCATACATCATCGAGCCCTGCGTCCTTCCGGATTGGTGTAAGCCGCTTCACGCGGGACACTTATCGCAACGGACTCCATATGACGAAGTCCTCAAGGCGATTGAAAAGCACACACGGATGACTTTGATTCCGGCAAATCCAACTCAAGCGAGAATCTCAGCCCTCATCAAGAATCTGGCACTTGCAAATCCCGAGGATCGAGGCGATGCAATTGCTGCTTTACGTCAAATCGGCCCAGAAGCAATCCGTGCCATCGAACCACTCGTGGGCGTTTTCCCCGATCCCAAGGTTGGAGAATTCGCGGCGGAGGCGGTTGCTTCAATTGGACCAACAGCGATTCCCGTCTTAATCATGGCGTTAAAGAACGAGGTTGCACTCGTCCGAAGGAACGCGGCATTCGCGTTGTGGCATATGCGCCAGGAGGCAGCGGAAAGCGTTTCCGCTCTTATCTCAGTTCTCAAGGATCCGGATGAAGACGTCAGATCAACC
>CAYXEY010000516.1:3632-4359 GCA_964464105.1 uncultured Planctomycetaceae bacterium | reverse complement strand
CAGTTCATTTACGGTCCGACCGGGAACCCAGCCCAGAACGTCGGCATCACCGATATCCGACTGCTCTTCGAGGCCTATCAGAATTAAGCCGGCGAATACGCCAAGTGCATCCAGAAAATGGGATGCTGGCGGTGGGTCGATCATCGGCTTGCTAAAGCCTTCGGGGCATCCGGTGTAGGAACCGCATGATCCATAGGAAGCGATGACTCGACACATGATGCACCTCGCGAAAAGAACGCGTCCGGCGGCCCTCAAAAGGGCCGTCGCCAGAAGTGCTACCGGGGAGTGGATTGAATCTTTGATCAAGTTACGGACCCGATCGTTCTTCAACTTTGGTGAAGAGCTGATAACCCTTGCAGGGGCCTGGCTTTACGGCGGTTGTGATAGTATGGCAGACCGATAGCTCGTCGGGGGCTATGCCCGGCGGCCGGAGTTTATCACGATTCACAAGTGTCTTGCAGCTCGCAGCGCAGCGACGGATCGTCTCGGTAAGGGCGAAAGGGGTAGGAGTGTGGTAGTCGACTCATCCGGTACGATCGGCTGCTGGCATATCCTGATGAGGTTGCGTGTCTTACGCGCTTGCAGAACATGCAAGTTCTGTCTGGCCAGGTCGCATCCTAAAGGATCGCAGCCGGCAACATTGGGCCGTAGCACACCGGTGCCATGCAGAGCCACAACTTCATAAGGTTAATTGAAGGATGCATTTAGCGGCCCTAGGCATCTCTGG
>CAYXEY010000516.1:0-3622 GCA_964464105.1 uncultured Planctomycetaceae bacterium | reverse complement strand
ACTGGCAACCACCCGGGGGGATAGGTTGGGCGGGCAAGGTATGCCTTCCTTTATGATCAGTATGGGCCGACAATGCCCTAATCTCATCAATTAGAGCCTCCGGACGCTCAGCAACAAGCGCTCGTCAGCAATAGTTCTTGCCAACCGGCATGTGGTTCTCACTCTTGTGCCGTTTCGTCGGGATCTTCGGTTGTTCGTCAGCACCTGCTATGAGAGGGATGGGGTTGGACGTCTGAGCGACCATTTCGGTAGTGCGGGATCCTCGAATGTAAAAAAAATCACCACCCAATCGCGCTCATTTCGTCTAAAAACCATTGACGAGCGCAACCCGCACAGTGTATCGTCTCTCCAAGATAATAATCGGATTCATTGTGTACGAAATGGCGGTGCGGAAACTGCGCCCATCGGACTGTCCGGTTTTGGCTGGTCGTCGCCTTGAATTCGGGGCGAGACGAGTTTGGACGTGCCCATGGCGCATCCCAAATGTAGCGGCAAGAGAGCGATATTGCATGTCGGCGAGACTCCTTCCATCTTTGCTATTGTCTAGTTTATTGGTGATTCCAGTGGTATCTACAGACGCCGATGAAACCAAATCGACAGCCAAGCACTCAGATCCCTCTTCACACTCTTCAATCCCCCCGTTGGCATTCGATGAATCTGCTTGTCGAAAGCGCAACAACGCTATCGCCGCCCATTGGCTAAGCGAGTTCTCGCTGGCGTTTGACCTGACGAACCAAGAGAAGTCAGTTCTAAAAATCTGCCTCGACTCTATCTCTACTCAAGAATTGGACTATCAGCGAGACACGCAAGCCGACAAGCAGTTGGCGCTAGACCGTTATTCCAACCTCGCCCAGCAGGCCGCTAAGGCTCAACGCGAGGGAACCACCGCCGAAATCGTCAAGGCGATTCTGATAAGAGCAAAGGAAGAGCGAGCGCGCTTCTTCAAGTTTCAGCAAGCAGCCCCACTACGAGAAGATCGAATCCTGCAAATGGTTGAATTGACGGTTGGGCGGGATCGGGCCGTTGCGGGTCGCTCCAAGCTGGAGCAAGCCCGATCCAGCGAGTCGCCGATTTCAAGTCCCTCATCCGCCATTTCTTATGGTGATGATGCAGAGAATAGACTTGATGCCCTTAGACCGATCCCAGGAATCAACCAGCCTCAACGAACTTCCACGAATGCGAACCTAACCGACCGGAACAGCTGGCAGGCAATCGTTGACGACATCGCTACGACACGAGAATTTGACGGTTCGCAACGGGCCAGCGCCAAGTCCGTATTGGACGACATCATGCGCCGCGTGCCCAAAGCACAGGCCAGGCGCAACACTACGACGCAGATTTCAGACTCAACGGTTGCTGGTGAGACTACAAAGCCTGGACATCAGGTCGGCGACGTTGACGAGAAGGCACTGAGCGCGCTTTTTGCGGAACTGCTACTCCGGCTCGATGCGATATCGAGATCCGAGCAGGTTTCAGGTGCTCATCGCGACTGACGTGCTTTACGGCCGAGCGACGGTGGCAGGGCGGACGTGGGAATGCTCAGAGTTTTTTTGGATCAGATTGGGTAGCGAGGCTGCGCAGCATGAAGAACTCAAGCCGATCTTTGGGTGCGTGTGTTGGTTTGGGCATAGCGATGCTCTTTGGCGTTACCCTCGCACACGCCCAGGTGACGGCGACTTGGACAGGAGCGGGGGGCAATCCGCCGAATTCTGATCCTTCGTATTCGAACCCCTTCAACTGGAACATTAACGGCGTACCTGTCAATAACGCGACGACCTCCTACAACGTTTTCATTCCTGCAGGTATTTCAGTTAACTACGACTGGGATGACCTTGCCTCGATTCAGGATCTTAATCTGGCTGCTGGCAGCAACTTTGCGATGGACCCCGGAAGCAGTCTTTTGGTCCGTGATGACGGGCGAATCAGCGGTCGGGTGGTGGTGAATAATGCGACGTTCTTGAATCAAACGCCAGGAGCGGTTTTCCAGGGTACTTCATCGCGATTGAATGTCAGCGGGGGCGGTGAGCTACGGTTTGCCGCCACGGCCTACAGCGGGTCTACAGTCGCGGTGAGCAACTCGCTGTTCTCGGCGACGGGCCTTAACAGCCTATTGGACCTTTCCTCGCTGCAATCAATAAACGACGCCTTTGACGATGGAACGACTGGGACAAACTGGCATTCGATCTCATCGAGCAATAGCGGGTTCATTGATCTCGGTGCCCTGCAGAATGTGACGGCACCGGCTCGGGCAGAGGACGAACTTCGATTCGAAGTCAGCAACAGCGGCGACATCGATTTAACAATGCTCCAGTCGATCGCAGGGAACGGTCGAGTACATTTTACCGCCAATCCCGGCACCGAGTTGTTGCTTCCAAATCTCCAGACTGCGACGAGCGCGATCCTCGACGTGGGAATCGGCGCAACGATGTCCCTCCCTTCACTCTTATCGCTTTCGAATCCGACAATCAACCTGTCGCCCGGGTCACGGCTCGATTTGAATCTTGTATCACAATTGACAAATTTCGCCATTAATCTTCCTGGGGCACAGTTCAACACGCCGTCATTGACGAACATCAACAACACGTCAGTGGGGTTGTCGGAGGGGGCGCACTGGGGGACTGGCTTTGGGGATTTGTCAGCACAGAACTATGTGGCGACGAGCCGGAATTACAGCTGGGGGATGTTCAGTGCGACGGGCGCTGGGACGGTGCTGGACCTGTCGTCGATCCAGTCGCTTAATTCCGCATGGGATGACGGGTGGAATGGCACACAGGTCCATTACATAACGGCCAGCAACAATGGCATGATTGATTTGTCGGGATTGCAAACAATCACGGTGCCGAATCGCGGCGAGGATCGTGTGGATATCACGGTCAGCACGGGTGGGAGCATCGATCTATCGTCGCTGACGACGGTAGGGGGCGGCGGGAACCTACACTTCGACGTCAACGATGGATTAACGCTAAATCTGCCGTCCCTGGCGACCGTCCAGAGCAGCAATGGAGTGTGGTTCGACCTGGAACAGAATACAACGGTAAATGTGCCGGCGCTGTTGTCGGTGCACGCGCTGTCGTTGTCGATTCCTAACGGATCGACGATCAACGCACCCCTGCTGAATACACTGACGATGTCGTCCTTGTCATTATCACCCGGCGCAAATTTCAACACGCCGGCATTGACGAACATCAACAATACGTCGGTGGGATTGTCAGAGGGCGCGGAATGGGGGAGTGGATTTGGGGATTTGACGGCCCAGAACTACGTGGCGACGAGCCGGAATTACAGCTGGGGGATGTTCAGTGCGACAGGCGCTGGGACGGTGCTGGACCTGTCATCGATTCAGGCGTTGAACTGTGCATGGGATGATGGATGGAACGGCACACAGGTTCATTACATCACTGCCAGCAACGACGGCGTAATCAACCTCTCGGGGCTGCAATCGATCACAGTGCCGAATCGCGGCGAAGATCGTGTGGATATTGTTAGTTCCACGGCTTCGATGATTCAATTTGGAGACTTGGGTTCAGTTACTGGTGGCGGACAACTTCGTATTATTGCACAAAACGGAGGACGAGTCTCTGCTTCCTCGTTACTAAGCACCAGCAGCATGTCGGTGATTGTC
>CAYXEY010000515.1:0-4364 GCA_964464105.1 uncultured Planctomycetaceae bacterium | reverse complement strand
TCCGCAAGATAGAACATCCGGCTGAGGCTCCAGCGTGATGTATCCCGTGCGAGGGCGTCAATCATGTCATTGGCATCATTTACACACGCATTCAACGGCGAGACGCCGCTTGAGTATTTGTTGATGCCGACCGAAAGCAGCCAGTAATCTCCCGCAAATAGAAGGTCAGCGCTCGTAAACATCGCGAGGGCCATCGTTATGGCGAGTATGCGGCCAGAGGGTTTGAAAGAGTGTCGGTCGAGTTGGGAAGATGCGGCGTTCATGACATTCTCCTTTCGCGTTTGTGCCGGGCATCGAACCCGGCGTCGAATGGGATACGCGCGACTGCCGAGCTTCTTTCGCGGGAAATTGGACGAGTACGCAGCTCTTCGGTTGAGCTATGACGCTGCTCGGCGGCCCTTCGATAAGGCGGGGGCGGCAAAATTTGCCGATTCGCGCGGGGCCGAGGCGCGCATCAGCCCAGGCACAAAAACCCTCTGCCCGCGCTTCAGGCTCAAATCCGCAATCGACCGATAAGCAATGGACGGGCGCAATCCGCGCCGATGAATGTGAGATTTTTGCGCCATGGCCGACGAGACCAAAAACAAGGATGCCAAGCCGGGGGCCGAGACGCCGGCGGAACCGGCCGGGAAGAAGCCGAAGGGCAAAATGGTCACCCTTGGCCTCTTCGGCGGCGTCATGATCATTGAAGGCCTCGCCATCTTCTTCGCCATGAAGACGTTCGGCGGACAGCCCCATCCGATCGAAGCCGAGCAGATGATCCCCACCTCGAAGCCGGAGTCGGAGTTCATGGAGGTGGAGGTCGCCAGCGTACGTGTTCCGCATGTGACTGGATCGCGTACGACGCTGTACGCGATGCGCGTGGTCGTGCTGGTGAGACACGACAAGCTCGAAGACGTCAAGAAGACCTTCGAGGCAAAGAAGTGGACCCTGACCGACACCGTGTCGCGCGTGATTCGCCAGGCGGCGGAATCGGAAATGTCCGAACCGCGGCTGGAGACCCTGCGGCGCAAGATGAAGTTCGAGCTGGATGAATTGTGCGGGGCCGAACATGCGATCGAGCAGGTGCTGATCCCCGAGTGCATGCCGCTGAGCACGGGGCTCTAGGAACGCATTCCGTGGTTTCCCACTCGCTCAGGCGAGTGAACTTCGGGGGGCGCGACACCAGGATGGTATTGACGGATGTCTGATACACCCACACCTGCCGGCAGCACGCCTTCGCCGAACCAGTCGGACATTGATGCCGCGCTGGCCGCGGCCGGAGCGCCTGCGGGTGCGGCGCCTGTGACGCCTCCAGTGGAGGCCGCTGCAGTTGCGCCGGTGGATGTCGATGCGACGAGCGCAGCTGAACCCACTGCCACGAGTGCCGCGCGGGCCGCAGGCGCGGGCGCCGGCGGCCGTGTCGCGGTGGCTGCGCCACCGACGACCGCGACCGCCACGCAGGCTGCCTCACGGAAAGCGGAATTCGACGAAACCGCCGCGGCCCTGGCGGCGGCCATCGCTGAAGAGCAGGCTCAGGCCGAGGCCGCTGCGATGGCGCCTCCACCGCCGGGCTCGATGCCGCTGGAATTGCCCGACTTCGGGCGACGCGCCGTCATCGGCGATGATTCGCGGGGAGTCGATCTGCTGAATGACGTCGATCTCAACGTGAAGATCGAACTGGGCCGCGCGGAGATGTCGATCGACGAGGTGCTGCGGCTCGGGGCCGGTGCCGTGGTCGAGCTCAACAAGCTGGCGGGCGATCCCGTGGACGTGCTGGTGAATGACCGGCTGGTCGCACGGGGGGAAGTGCTCATTCTGAACGACAATTTCTGCGTGCGCATCAGCGAGATCCTCGCGGGTGAAGAAGCGGAGGCGTCGACATGAGCAGGCCCTTTCAATTCTGCATGCCGACGCAAAAGCCGTCGGCATGGCACGCTGCTGCTGCATCGATTGTCTTGATTGCGATTTTTGCGCACACGGCTGCGGCCGATGCCCCGCGGGCCAACGATCAGAAGTCCATCCCGACGAGCAGCGAAATAGCGCCGGCGACGAGTAGCGTGGTCTCCGCCGATGCGGAGATCATCCCGCGGAAGCCGCCGCGAACTGCTTCAAATACGCGATCGACGCAGACGGCATCGCCTTCGGGCGGATGGCTGCGCATGGTGCAGCCGGTCGCGGTCGTATTCGGCGTGATGGCCTTGCTGACCTGGGCGGGACGGAAATGGCTGCCGCAGGCGCGACAGGCGTCGAATGCACAGTCAGTCATTCGCGTGCTGGCCCGGCAGCACCTCTCGAGCAAGCAGAGCCTGTGCCTGGTGAAGCTCGGCCCGAAGGTCGTGCTGCTCGGCGTGACGCCGGAGCACATCGGCAGCGTGCTGGAGATTCGCGACCCCGATGAGGCGGCCTCGCTGGTGGCGGCGGTCGAGTCATCACGCGGGCGATCGTTCACCAAGACGATGGCGACGTTTACCGAATCGACGAAGCAAAACGAGCCGGAGGATTCGAGCTCGTATGAGCCTGTCGCAAATGATGCGAACGAGCAGATCCGCGACATGGTTCGGCGGGTCCGGGCATTGGGAGCAGCTTCTCACGCTCGCGCCGGCAGCAAGCTGCCGGTAGCGCCCAGTGGTCGCACTGGTTAGCGGCTGGCGGACTCGGACGTTAGTGCGTACTTATTTGTCATCTAGTCAATTGCGCGATGGAGCTGCGCGATGGCGTTGTGCGGAGCACGACATCTTGACCTGGCGAAGATCGCGCTGATCGGCGGGGCCGCATGGCTCGCCCTGACGCTCGTCGCCGCGCCCGCGCACGGTCAGACCATCGGCACACCCGCCATCGACAACCCCTTCGGCATTCCCGATCTCACCCAATATGCCCCGCCGGCCCGCGACGGCGAAGGCGTCACGGCGACCATGCGCATCTTCGTGCTGCTCACGGTGCTGGCGCTGGCGCCCTCCATCCTGATCATGATGACCAGCTTCACGCGGATCATGATCGTGCTGTCGCTGCTGCGACAGGCACTGGGCACGCAGCAGTTGCCGCCGGGACAGGTGGTCGTGGGCATTTCGCTGATTCTCACCATGATCACCATGGCCCCGACCTGGCAGCGGATGAAGCTGGCGGGGATTGATCCGTATCTCGATGGCAAGATCAGCCAGACCGAGGCGTTCGACAAGTCGGTCGCGCCGCTGCGCGAGTTCATGTTCAAGCAGATCGAGGCGGGTGAGAACGAGGAAAACGTCTATTTGTTCTACGAGTATTCGCGCGGACCGATCCCCGAGGGCCAGGTGCTCAAGCGAAGCGAGGTGGGACTGATCGAACTTGTCCCCGCGTTCATGCTGAGCGAATTGGAGACCTCGTTCGTGATGGGGTTTCGGCTGTATCTGCCGTTCCTGGTCATCGACATGGTGATCTCGGCGATCCTGATCAGCATGGGCATGATGATGCTCCCGCCGGTGCTGATCTCGCTTCCGTTCAAGATCATGCTGTTCGTGCTGGCGGATGGCTGGGGACTGGTCGTCGGTTCGGTGCTGCACAGTTTTGCGACATAGCGTTCTCCCGAAGTCGATTCGCTCGAGCGAGCGGGGAGGGCGTCTAAATGGTCAGTGTGCCACTGCTTTTAGCAGTGCGATTGTGAGTAGATGTTGATTCGCATGCACCACTGCTTGAAGCAGTGGCACACGAAGTAAGAAGCAGTGGTCAGGAGCTGTCATGGATCCCGGGTCGGCGATTGATCTGAGCTACAACGCGCTGTTTATCGCGCTGGTGCTGGCCGGTCCGATCATGGTCATCGGCATGGTGGTGGGCCTGCTGATCAGCGTGTTCCAGGCGGTCACGCAGTTGCAGGAGCAGACGCTCACGTTCGTGCCCAAGATCGTGGCCATGGGCGTCGCCGCCGCGGTGATGATCCCGTGGCTGACCATGCGGTTGATGGAATACACCCAGGAGGTCTGGGGGCAGATGTGAGATTTGGGAATTGGGAATCGAGATGTGGGACTTGGGATTTCCGATTTGAGATTTGAAATCGGCAATCTTGAAACTGGGATTTGAAATCTGAGATCTCAAATTCGAAGTCTCAGATCGCCAATTCGAGATGCGTGCCCGTCGGCAACAATCATGGAACTCATCCAACTCGAAATGCTGCTGCCGGGGTTTGCGATGGTGCTGGCGCGGATGTCGGGCATCATGATTTCGGCTCCGATGTTCTCCAGTAGCCAGATTCCGACGCAGCTCAAGGTGATGCTCGCCATCGCGCTGGCCCTACTGGCCTACCCGGTCGTGATGGTCACGCTGCCGGCCCGGCTCACGCTGTCGCAGGCGGCGGTCGGTTGCGTCGGCGAATTGATGATCGGCGAGATCATCGGGCTGGGTGTCGGCGTGGT
>CAYXEY010000514.1:0-4374 GCA_964464105.1 uncultured Planctomycetaceae bacterium | reverse complement strand
TCGAGACCTTCAACTGGCTGATCGGCCTGCACGTCGACAAACTGCACGCCGGCCGGCGCTTCACGGCGAGCTTCGTGCGCAAGCCCGATCCGCTGCTGCCGCAGGATGCACACACGCGCCTGCAGGCCACGGCACTGACCGAGGCGGACGATGGCGCGTGGTGGTTCCGCCCCGTGGAGGGTTACGTGCGCACCCGGCCGGGTGACGACCTGCACCGCCAGAGCGTGCTGGTGCTGTGGCGTACGCTCACCGACGACCCCGAGCAGGACGCGGCGGCGCTCGAAGCCTTCCTGTCGCAGAAGATGAAGTGGAATCCCACGCGACGCGAGGACAAGACGCTCTACGACCTCATCTACATCAACGGCACGCACAACCTGCCGAATCTCGGCAAGTACGGCGAGGTGCGGCTGCTCGAAGAGGAATTCCACCGCCGGATGTGGGCGGGAGAGGAGAGCTGACATGTCGCTGCTCAACAAGCTGACCGTCAACGGGTTCAAATCCATCGAGACCTGCGAGCTGCAGCTGCAGCGCCTCAATGTCGTGATCGGTCCGAACGGTGCCGGCAAGTCGAACCTGATCGGCGTCTTTCGCTTCCTCAATTCCGTGCTGTCGAAGCAGTTGCAGCTCTACGTCGGCGAACATGGTGGGCCGGACCGCCTGCTGCACCACGGCGAGAAGACCACGCCGAAGATGTCCTTCCGTTTCGACTTCGGGAGCAACGCGTACAGCTTCTGTCTGAAGCCCGCGGTCGGCGACACCGTGGTCTTCGACTGGGAGACGATTTACTACCACGATGTACGCTACTACTCGCGCCCATGGAGTCTTCAGATCGGCGCAGGACACAAGGAAACAGCCCTGCATGAAGCGGCCAATACCGCAGGACAGGGCAAACGCGTTGCAGAGCACGTCTTGGAAGGCGTGCAGGGCTGGGTGGTCTATCACTTCCACGACACATCGAGTTCGGCCCCGGCGAAGAAGACGCAGGACATCGACGACAATCGGGCGTTCCGCCCCGATGCGGCCAACCTCGCCGCCTTCCTGTACTGGATGAAGCTGACGCATCCAACCGAGTACAGGCACGTCGTCGAGCATGTGCAGTTGGTCGCGCCGTTCTTCGACGACTTCACGCTCGAACCGTCGCGCACCAACCCGAACAAGATCAAGCTGGAATGGAAGCAGAAGGGCTCGGACGCCTATTTCGATGGCTTTTCGCTGTCGGACGGCACGCTCAGATTCATCTGTCTCGCCGTGCTGCTGCTGCAGCCATCTCTGCCGTCGCTGATCCTGCTCGACGAGCCGGAGCTTGGCCTGCACCCATTCGCCATCACGATCTTGTCCGAGATGATCGAGGCTGCAGCCCGGCGCAGTCAGGTGATCCTGGCGACGCAGTCGGTCACGCTGCTCAACCAGTTCTCGCCCGAGGCGATCATCATCGCCGACAACGATGGCCTGCGTACCCATTTCCGTCGCCTGACGGAGCAGGACTTGTCGAGCTGGATGAACGACTACAGCGTGGGCGACCTATGGGAAAAGAACATCATCGGGGGGCGGCCCTGATGACTCGTCTGCTGATTCTGGTGGAGGGCCAGTCCGAGGAGGTCTTCGCCAAGCGAACGCTGGCGCCCCACCTCGCCGCCTTTGGCGTCTATGCCAGCGTCACTGTCTTGCGGACCAAGCGGATCATGAGCGGTGGCGCGTTTCGGGGTGGGGTGACGAGCTATGCCAAGATCCGGCAGAACCTCCTGGAACTGCTGGGCGACAGGAACGCCCGCGTGACGACCTTGCTGGATTTCTATGGACTGCCGGAGGACTTCCCCGGGCGTGCAGCCGTCCTGGCGACACCCGGTTTGACGGCGCACGACAAGGCGATTCGCCTGCAACAAGCGTTTGCGGACGACATCGACCAGGCGCGCTTCATGCCCTTTCTCGCCCTGCACGAGTTCGAGGCCTGGCTGTTCAGCAGACCGGAAGCCGTCGCCGAACATTTCGGCAATCCGGCATTGGCTGCGGCACTGTCGGCCATCGTGCAACAGGCAGGGACACCGGAAGAGATCAACAACGATCCGGCGACACACCCGTCCGCACGCATCGAGCGCCTGATCCCGAGCTTCAAGAAGACTTCGGACGGCCCCACCATCCTCCACAAGACGACGCTCACCACCGTGCGCACAGCCTGCCCGCACTTCGGCGAATGGCTGACAACCCTTGAAGGGCTGGGCGAGCCGACAGAGAACCTGTCTGCGGTCGCCTGATCGGAATACGCAATCACATGGCAACCACCAAGAAGAACGCCAAGACGGCCGGCACGGTGAAGAAAGCGAAAGGCTCGGCGAAGACTGCCGACCCTTTCATTTTCAAGCTGGTGCTCAACGCCTGGATGATCGAGCAGTTCGGCGTCGATCCGCTGACAGAGCACAAGGACACCGACGGGCGCAGCATCCCGCCGATCCGGCGTCTGGCACATACGATCATCGACGAAGACAAGGAAGGCTTGCACGAGGATGGGCGCCACCGCTTCTTCCGCGAGCTGAATGCCAACTGGCCGGCGTCGGCGAAGGTGTCGGCGGCCGAGCTTGCGGCCTACGAAGACAATATCCTCGCGCACACGAAGACACTGAACGACCGCCGACAGGCTGGCGGCGAGCGCCGCATCGTGTGGAAGTATTTCCAGTGGTTATCGCTGATCTTCACCGAACGCTACCTGGATCTATTCTTCCACCAGCCCGCACAACTGCTCGATTCGCTCAACGAATTCCTGCTGCGCTTCAACGCGTGGAGAACGGCGGCGAGGCTGCCGACGACGGTGGAGCCTTTCACGGTCGCCGACCTCAACCGCCTGTGTTTCCAGAATGCGACCGGCAGCGGCAAGACGTTCTTGATGCACGCCAACGTTCTCCAGTTCCGCCATTACGCGAAGTTGTCGAACCGCGAGAACGAGTTCTCGCGCTCGGTACTGATCACGCCGAACGAATCGCTGACCGAGCAGCATCTGCGGGAACTGGGGCAGAACGGAATTGCATCACAGCGCTTTCGCGCGGACCTGCTCGGCTCACCGGACCTTGGACGGGTGGACGTCATCGAGATCACCAAGCTGGGCGAAGTCCGGCGCGAGAACACGGTGGCCGTCTCCGAGTTCGGCGACAACAACCTGCTGCTGGTCGACGAGGGCCACCGCGGACTGGGCAGCGAAGAGGAGACCGGCTGGCTGAAACGGCGTGAGGCAATCGCGGCGCGCGGTTTCGTCTTCGAGTATTCCGCCACTTTCGCCCAGGCCGTGGCAGCGGCTGGCAGCGAGTCGATCACCCAGACCTACGCGAAGAGCGTGCTGTTCGATTACTCGTACCGCTACTTTTACGAGGACGGTTTCGGCAAGGACTACAGCATTCTCAACCTGGCGAAGGAAGGCGCCGACACGCGCCGATACCTGACCGCCTGCCTGCTGGCCTACTTCCAGCAGTTGCGCCTGTACGACCGCGATACGCTGGCCTTGCGCCCCTTCAACCTGGAGAAACCGCTGTGGGTCTTTGTCGGCGGCAGTGTCAGCAAACCGGGCGGCGCGAATCAGGACGAGAAGGCGGCAATCGCCGACGTGGCAAGGATCGTCCTGTTCCTCGGCGAGTTTGTAGCCGACCCGGCGACCAGCAAGAAAGACATCCAGCTCTTGCTGACACAGTCCGGCGCGGCCAATGGCATGGTCGATGCGGACGGCAATGACATCTTCGCGAGCTGCTTCCCTGTCCTGCAGAACATGCTCGGTGCTGGCGGGACGGTGGACGAGATCTACGGCTCGATCCTTGGTGAGGTCTTTCAGGCGCGCTCAGGTGGCATTCTTCGCATCACGCGCATCAAGGGCGACAGCGGCGAGATCCACCTGCGCGTCGGCCATGCCGAACGCCCATTCGGGTTGATCAATGTCGGCGACGCCAAGGGGCTGGCAGACCACATCGGCGAACGGATTCCGGCCGAAAAGGTGGAGATCGCCAATAGCGAGTTCGATGACCGGCCGCTGTTTTCGGGCGCATCCGACAGCCAGTCGCCCGTCAACATCCTCATCGGTGCGAAGAAGTTCATCGAGGGCTGGGATTGCTGGCGCGTTTCCACCCTCGGGCTGATGCACGTCGGCAAGTCTGAAGGATCGCAGATCATCCAGTTGTTCGGCCGCGGCGTGCGCCTGAAAGGCTTCGACTGGAGCCTCAAACGCAGCAGCCGCTGCACCCGCATCAACGTTCCGAGGCCTGCCAACATCCATTGGCTGGAGACCTTGCAGGTGTTCGGCATCGAAGCCGAGTTCATGCAACGGTTCCGCGATTACCTCGCCGCAGAGGGGCTGCCCGGCAACGAGCGCCAGGAAGTGATCGAGGTGCCGATGCACAC
>CAYXEY010000513.1:0-4380 GCA_964464105.1 uncultured Planctomycetaceae bacterium | reverse complement strand
ATCAAGACTGAGTCGTCAGTCGCGCGTGGTCGTTCAATGAACATTGATGGCGCTCGGTCAGGAGGTATTGAAGATCGCACGACTTGTAAAAGGCATGAGGCGAAAACTAGACCCCGCGCGAGAGCGAGCCGCGCGGATGCGCGTCCTAATTCGCCATTCCCTCTTCAATATTCGCCATTTGTCTTTCGACCTTCGCCCCGCATTCCGGACAGACGCCGCTGGTGTTGCCGGTCAGGTCATAGCGGCAGGTCGAACAATGACCGGGTAGAGGACGCCGCCGTCGCTCGATGACAAACAGAATGGCACTGGCAATAAGCACGATACCCAGCGGCGCGAGAATTGGCACATGAAACGTCGCCAACGTCGATTGTGCATAAAAAGTGCCGGCGGGCGCGGAACTCGGCCCGGCGATTGGCTTGTGAATCGTTGGGACTGCGAAGCACCAATCTTCCGGTGTCACTGATGTGCCGGCGTACCACCGGGACTGCGGGTCCACATCGCCCCAGCAGAATTCAAGGGTACCCTGGGAGAGTCCGGCGCAGGCGACGGTTTGCCGCACCCCGATGGCGGGCACTCTTACGCTGACCAGCCAACTGATACTCCAGGACACAGCCAGCAAGACGCACAGACCGGCGAAGACAAATCTGGCAATTCGGAGCCACTTAGATCGCCGCACCATTGCCTCATTCTACTCGGTGCGATGCGATGCAGCGTATCCCTCCATTTCGTTTGCAACTCGCGACACGGCAGGGACTCGTTGCCCGGTTCGCATGCCCTCAAAAAACACAGGGGTGTGGATTCCCCCATCCACACCCCTGCAACTTGCCTATCACACCACCCGAAGGGTCACCGCCGATTGCGGCGTGCCAGCAATACCCCACCCAGGATCAGCATTGACAGGCTTCCGGGCTCGGGCACAACGGTCATCGCGGTGATCACGTGGCCGCCGCCGATTTGTCCGACCATGGCGCCGGCACCGGTGTTGAGATTGATCGTCCAGAAGGTCGATTGTGACAATTGCACGTCACGCACGGTCGCGTAGGCGATGCCGGTTCCGCCGCTGATGTCAAAACCGCCGATTTCGGTCACGTTGGTACCGAGCAGCCCAACAGTGACAAGCTGGTTAAATCCGGGGCCGACGGTGTGGCGAACAAGCGTGTCTGTACCCGTGTCCAGTCCGTAGAGCGTGGTCGTCACGGCACCGGCGAAACTGTTGGTGTACGCCACATGCGACACGTTTGGGTTCACGCCGAAGTTCACGTCGCCGGCTGCATAGACCAGATTGGGATCCGTCGCTGCAATCTGGCCGGTGATGGGATTGAGTCGCAGATTCTGGTCGGCATCGCTGACCAGCCGAATCCTGTCCACGGTCGGATTGAAGTCGAATCCGAAGCTCGCGCCGTTGAGCGGCGGCGGGCCGAATGCCGCCCCGACAGGTGTCGACACGCCCGTGGCGGTGTTAATCGTGTAGATTCTGCTGAAGCTGCCCAGGCCGTACAGTTCTCCGGTGGCAGGCCGGAAATCGATTCCCAAAATCGTTTCATTGGCACTCAAGCCAGAAATGGCCACGCCGGCGGGAATCGTGCCTGGCGTCGCACTGTCCCAATTCACCAGAAACCCCGACTGCGTCACACCGAATACGACCTCTGCGCGCACGGTCGAGGTCATTAACGCCATCGCTCCAATCGCTGTGCAGACCGCCAGTACTTTCGTTCGAATCATCGTCTCCCTCTCCTGTCGTTTACAAGGCCCAGGCGCACACCCCCTCACAGCACGCGCAGCAAAGCAAATCCGCGCCGGGCAGACATTCGTTGTCAACGAGTAATACGAGCACGAGACGATGACGGATTCATGGGCGTGCGATTCAACACGACGGAATGTGCGAAAAAATGAAATTAAGATGAGTGTTAGACGAAATCGTCTGTCAGCGAGGAGGTGATCAACAACAGGCACCCACCCTCGGTGGATTGCACGCCGTGCAAGCTGCCCGCAGGCGCACGCTGGTAGTCACCGGCGTGCAACACCAGATCCCCTACGTGCAAATCGCCTTCGAGCACGAGACATTCTTCCGCGCCGTTGTGGACATGCCGGGGATAAGTTGCTCCCGGAGTCATCCGCACCATGCCGGTGAACTGATTGCGCTTCGAATCGACAAACAGGCGCCGAATGCTAACGCCTTCAACGCCCGTCGCCTCCCACCCTCCCTCGTTCGCGCGGAGGGTACACAACTGCAATGCCGAATCACCCTTCCATTTTCGCCAGACCTGCTCGGTGGTATCTCGATCAGGATCGTCGGCATGTGCCGGCCCGGATGCTGCAATGCGCTGCATCAGGCTCTTTCTGATCCCTTCGGCCGGTTGCACGTCATCGCAGAATTCCGCCAGACTTGTGGATGCGGCATTCAATTGGCGAAGTTCTGAGGCGCAGCGATCACAACCATCGCTCATGTGCCTTTCGAAGGCCCAGCACTCGATGTGGTTCATGGCCCCGGCGACATAAAGCGCCGCAAGTTCTGCAGGATCACCGAGAGGATGCCCTTCATTCATCGATCGACCTCGCCGCCGTCATTTGCCAGCATTTCGCTTAGTCGGCGCATTCCCAGTCGGATGCGCGTTTTGACTGTCCCCAGAGGCGATTGTTGCCAGCGCGCGATTTCATCGTGCGTCAGTCCGGCGAAATAAGCCAATAATATCGTACCGCGCTGCTCGTCTGGGAGGGCGTTCAGTGCCGACCGCAGGCGCATCGCTCCTTCGTCCCAAACGATCCGGGAGGACGGTTCAAGCATCTCCTTCAGCTCGCCGTTGACTGGGAATGCGCCCGTCCGGTTTCTCCGTCGGAGGAGGTCCGTGGCTCTGGATCGGGCAATCTGAACAAGCCAGCCCACCAGTGAGCCGCGCGATTCATCGAATTGGCGGGCGTTGTTCCAGGCGTACCAGAAGGAGTCCTGCAGAATGTCGTCGGCATCGCCGCGATCGCGGAGCCAGCGAACCAACAAACTTAGAATTCTCGGCGCATGGCGATCATAGAGCGCGGCGAACGCACCCTGGTCGCGCGAGGCTATTCCGGCAATAAGCTCCTTATCGGAGGGCTCCATTCGGCCTTCAATCTTCAATAAGTTCGACCGCACTGCCATGAATACGGTTCAGACTGAGATTTGGATTCACGCTCGCCAGATTTTTCTTGAATTTCACCTGTCCGGCGGATCGGATTCGAAATTCTCGTTCAATCGCCATTGCCAAAATCGACCAGCATTTTCGCGAGAAGCTCCATCGGCAGCCCGACGACATTTGAGAAGCTTCCCTCGATCCTCTCCACAAACGGATCATCCTGATCCTGAATCCCGTAGGCCCCCGCCTTGCCCTGCCAGGCGCCGGTGTCGAGATAGGCCTCAATGGCCGAGGCCGAGAGCGGCCGCACGCGAAGCTGTGTGACGTCGTGTCGCAGCATGCGCCGACCGGTCGATGGACGCAGCAGGGCCACGCCGGTGATCACCGAATGCGTGGTGGCGGCGAGGCGCTGCAGAATTCGTCGGGCATCGTCGCGATCGGCGGGTTTGCCGATCAGCTCGTTGCCGATCACCGCGATGGTGTCCGCCCCGAGGATGACGCCGTCGGTGTAAAGATGCGAAATGCTGGAGGCCTTGAAGAAGGCGAGCGATTCGGCGTGTCCGGCGGGCGAGAAGGCGTGCTGCGGCGTGGGAGGCTCTTCAAAGAGCGGCTCGGCGACGCGGAAATGGTAGCCAGCGGCCTCCAACAGGGCGCGGCGGCGCTCGCTGGTGGAGGCGAGAACGAGGTTGTCAGGCTGAAAGAGATTCATAATTCAATACGCGATAACGTCCGAAAGGTGGCGTCAATCACGGCCGCAAAACCGTCGCACCCACGGCGAGGTTGTTTCTTCTGCAAGACGCGGGCACGTGCACCAGCCACGCGCCATCGCTGACGCAAACCACCAGGCCCACGGAGTGCGGTACGGCGCCAATGCGCACCAACTGACCCGCCGCGACCGTAGCGCCGATTCTACCCGGACGAGCGACCAACCACCTTTCGCCTGTGAATACCTGCTCAACTCGACCCAGCGGCGGCGGCTCCAGCGCATGAGCCACGGCCGCGAGCGGCACGACGCAATCCCAGTCGCGAATGTCGGAACCACCGGCCGGACGAGATGCCGCGAGCAGATTGCTCGCCGACGCCGAGGCGCGGGTCGCGCCGCAGTAGTCCATCTTGACGGTGTCGATCTCCAACTCGGCGACCATGCGGCCCTCGCGGACAACGGCCAGCTTGCCGCCGACTTCAAGACCCACGTCCTCGCCGCCGTTCATCATGCAATAGTCGCCTTCGCGCCGAAAGACGCGCAGCGGCATGTGACCCATCTTCACCTGAT
>CAYXEY010000512.1:0-4383 GCA_964464105.1 uncultured Planctomycetaceae bacterium | reverse complement strand
ATCGGCCGGGCCGCCGACCGGGTCGGTCTCGTAGAGGGACGAGACTTTGGTCACCGAGATGCCGCGCGTGGTCTCGAGGGCATTGAGCGCCGCGGCGACGTTCTTCTCGCGCGCGCCGACGTTGGAGCCGAGACCGACAAAAGCGGTAGTTCGAACGGTTCCGCGCACTTTCAAAACAACTCCTTATCAAAACGCGGAACGCGGAAGTGGGAAGTCGGAACACCAACGGCAAATGCCGAAGGCGGAACGCGGAAGTGGGAACGCGGAACACCAAAGGCAAACGCTGGTGCGAGAATCCCTTCTCGCACCCACCTTCGCGGGAATCCTTTCCCGTGTATTGGATTCCTTGGCGGCATGAAGGACGTGGGAAGGGATTCCCACGGCGCGGGGTGCGAGATAGGAATCTCGCACCAGCGATTTTGTTCTGCGTTCATTTTTTGTTCCGAGTTCCCCGTTCCCCGTTTGAAGTGTTCCGCGTTCCGACTTCCGCGTTCCGCGTTCATGTCCGCGTTCACCATTTGAGCCCAGCTAAGCGCTCAAGGGCCGCTGCGATTCGCGGGGTCTCGACCGTGAGCGCAAAGCGGACATAACCATCGCCCCCGACGCCGAAGCCGATGCCGGGGATGGCCACGATGCTGGCGTCATCCAGCAGGCGGCTGGCGCAGCGCATCGAATCCCATCCAGCCGGGCACTTGGCCCAGACGTAGAACGTCGCCCTCGGCGGCTCGACCTTGAAGCCCAGCTCGTTCAGCCCCGGCACCAGGGCATCGCGCCGCTGGCGGTAGGTCTCGCGGATGGCCGCGATCTCGGGGCCGTCGATGCGGCTCATCGCGGCGACGCCGGCATGCTGAATGGCGTTGAATTGACCGCTGTCCACATTGCCCTTGATCTTGGCCAGGGCCGCCAGCACATCGGCATGGCCCACGGCGAAGCCCAGCCGCCATCCGGTCATGTTGAAGGTCTTGGAGAGCGAGTGCATCTCGACCGCGACCTCGCGCGAGCCGGGCACTTCGAGGATGGAATGCGGCCGGTCGTTGTCGCGGAAGTACATCTCGCAGTAGGCGGCATCCGAGCAGACGATGAAATCATGCTTGCGGGCCAGCGCCACGCACTTTTCGTAGAACTCGATGCCCGCCACCGCGCCGGTCGGGTTGTTGGGATAGTTGATGAACATCAGCGACGTGCGATCGAGGACGCTCGTGGGGATCGCATCGAGATCGGGCAGGAAGCCGCGCTCGATGGTCAGCGGCATGATGTACGGCTCGCCGCCGGCGAAGATCGTGGACGATTGATAGACCGGATAGCCCGGCTGCGGCACGAGTGCCACGTCGCCCGGGTTCACCACGGCGAGCGGCAGGTGGCCGATGCCCTCCTTGGTGCCGATGACGGTGAGGATCTCGCTCTTCGGATCGAGCGTGACGCCGAAGCGCTTGGCGAACCACGTGCCGACGGTTTGTCGAAACTCGGCCACACCGACGTCGGATGGATAGCGATGATTGGCCGGGTCGTAGGCGGCCTCGGCCAGCCGATCGATGATGAACTTCGGCGTGGGCCGATCCGGATCGCCGACGCCGAAGTCGATGACATCGCGCCCCGCGGCCAATGCCGCCCGCTTCTTGCGATCGATCTCGATGAACAAATAAGGCGGCAGTTGATCCAGCCGCGTCGCCCGCGAAAACGCCATGATGATGCACTCCGTTGCTCCGCCCCGGCCGCAGCTTCGCGGCACGGGAGCGGTCGCCCATTTGTTACGTGGGGATTGTAAGGGCGATAAGCAACGGGGAGGAAGAAGACGCTAGTTGACGAGCAGATTCACAAAGTGCGGCACGTCGCGGCCGTCGATCTGCAGGTCGCCGTTGGCATCGGCCCGGTTGATGTCGCAGCCGGTGAAGCCGCCGGTGTCCAGCAGGGCCTCAATGAAGTGCGGCACGTCGGCCAGATCCACCGCATTGTCGCAGTTGAGGTCGCCTTGAGGATGGCAGCCGACATCAAATACATAGGCCGAACCGGCATCCAGACCCGCTGTCGTATCATCCAGTGAGGCACCGACCACGGCCAGATTCCCCGAGATATCGACGTCCTCGCCGAATTGATCAAATGCCTGTGAGCCAGTCGGCGTGATGTGCATCTTCGCCGTCCAGCTTCCCGCGCTGCGCACGAAAACATGGACCGATCCGGCATCCGTACCAGCCGCCGTGTCCTCGGTGAATGCGCTAATCACAGCGGTGTCGCCGTCAATCGCACACCATCCGAAATTGTCATTAGGCGCGGCACCGGGCGCAAGTAAATGTGCCTGCTCATTCCAGTTGCCTTCGCCGTCGTGCACAAAGACATAGGCGGAACCGGCGTCGATTCCTCCAGACGTGTCATCGCCGAGTGCCCCGACGATGATCGTATTTCCCGAGATGTCCACGGTACTGCCGAAAAAGTCGGCCGCCCCGCCGTCTGAGGCAAATAGGTGGTCCTGCTGTGTCCACGCATTGCCGTTACGCACAAATACGTATGCGGAGCCGGCATCGATGCCGTTCGAGGTATCGTCGTCGCTCGCTCCCACCACGATCGTGTCGCCATCGATTGCGACTGCGTAGCTGGAGAAAAAATCGTTCGTCGCGCCGTCTGACGCGAAGAGGTGCGCCTCCTGCGTCCATACCCCGCTGTTACGCTTGAATACATATGCAGAGCCGGCATCAATGCCGCCATTGGGCGTGTCGTCCGCCCAGGAGGCCACGACGATTGTGTCACCAGAGATTGCAACGCCACGCCCAAAGCGGTCGGTCGGCGCGCCATCGTCGGCATATAGATGGCCCTGCTCGGCCCACACGCTGCCGCTCCGCACGAAAACATACGCGGCTCCGGCGTTGAGACCTCCCGGATGATCATGGCGCGGCGCGCCGACGACCGCCGTGTCTCCGGAGATCGCAACGGTTACGCCGAAGAAATCCTCCACCGTGCCGTCGGATGCGAAGAGTTGGGCCTGATGGGTCCAGGCGGTTCCGCTGCGCACAAAGACATGCACTGACCCGGCATCGATGCCATGAGACGTGTCGTCCTGTGGAGCCGCCACGATCATCGTGTCGCCCGAGATCGCAACGGAGAAACCAAAGACGTCATTCTCCGCGCCGTCCGGGGCGAACACGTGCCCACTCTGACACTGTCCGTGCGCCACGTTGGGAGCGCCGAGTGTGACAAGGCCGACCCACATCGAGACCCATACCATTCCTGCTACCCAACGTCGAGGATTCATGATTCACTCTCCAAGTTCGTGGATTTGGTTGACACCGGGCCACGCAGGCGCAATCTGACCTGCGAGGATTGACTTCCCCTGTTGTTGCTCGGACTCTGACAGACAGGCACAGCTACTAATTCTCGGCGGTCGCTTATTCGCCCGATTTCTTGAGCGTCTTTTCGTATTCGGCCAGACGCGCTTCTTCATCAGACCGCTGCGATGAATCGATGGACATTAGGTCCAATGTCTGTTTCTGGAATTCGACTGCCAACGCCGCATTGCCGGTCAGCGAGTAGGCCTTTGCAAGAGTGCCCAAATGGCGCGGATCCTTTCCGCCGGATCGCTCATTGAGTCGCAACGCCAGCTGCAGTGCCCCCTGCGGATCGCGGAGCGACTCGTTTTCCGGTTTCAGCATTCGCCACGCCGCCATATAGATAGTGTGAGCACTCGCGTTGGGCGCACGTGCGGCCGATAGCCAATTTTCGATCAGCTCACGCTCGACTTTGACCGCCTCATCGTTTTCGCCTCGGCGGTTCAGTATCTCCATAAGTGCAAGCGAAACCTGCTGGACTTCCTCTGGCCACGGCCGCGGCCGTATGTTCCGCTGAGAGTCAAGAACCTCGCGGGCAACTTGCTCCGCTTCTTCGTCCTTTTGTTGATGGGCCAGCACATATGCCAATGCGCATTTCAATCGCATGGTAGTGCCCACGTCCTGCGGTCCGTATTTCTCGAGTGCCGCAGTCAGTGCATCACGCAACAGCGCCTCTGCATCGACATATTTCTTTTGGGCCGCAAGAGAGCTGGCGAACCATCGCTGCGTCATGATCGTGTCGTAATCAGTCGGTCCGAGTGTTCGCAGCTGCGCGGCAAGCGTCGCGCGAAAAATCGGCTCCGCTTCTGCATGCTTTCCCTGATGCATGAGCGAACCAGCAAGCTCGTTCTTAAGGCCAAGCGTCGCAGGGCTATCCGGGCCAAAAATTCGGCTGGTTGGCTCCAACAGCCGACGGTAGATCGCTTCAGCCTCCTCGTCTCGATGCTGGTTATGAAGTGAAGCTCCCAGGTCCTCCAGCGACCTCATTGTGTCCGGGTGTTCGTCGCCAAACGCCCGGGCGTATATTCGAAGCGCTTCGCGGTGAAGCGGCTCAGCTTTTTCAGGA
>CAYXEY010000511.1:0-4390 GCA_964464105.1 uncultured Planctomycetaceae bacterium | reverse complement strand
CTCATGCCGGCTTCTGGACGCACGTCTTACTCGTGCTCGCCTTCCTCAACTTGCTGCCGATCTCGAAACACTTCCACATCATCACGGCCATTCCCAACATCTTCACTCAATCCCTCGCCCCGCGCGGACGGCTGCCCATGCTCGCCGACATCGAGGGCAAACTGGAGCGAAGCGAGACGCTCGGTCTGAATCGCATCGATCAGCTTTCGTGGAAAGGCATCCTCGATCTCTACACCTGCACCGAGTGCGGACGCTGCACCGACCAGTGCCCGGCCCACAACACCGGCAAGCTGCTCTCGCCGAAGCAACTTACGCTCGACTTGCGGAACTATCTCTACGCCAACGAAAAGAAATTGACTGGCGGCAATGGGGCGAGCGCGCAAGCCGTCGCAGCCAATGGCGAAGCCGCGCCCGACGGCGATCCGTCATCGTCAACCGGCAGCAACGGCCACGCCCCTATCTCCGTCGCCGACGACCTCGTCCCCCAGTTCATCAAGCCCGAAACCCTCTGGGCCTGCACGACCTGCGGGGCCTGCGAGACCGAGTGCCCGGTCTTCATCACCTACGTTGACAAGATCGTCGACATGCGTCGCCATCTGGTTATGGAGAAATCCGAGTTCCCCGCCGAATTGCAGAACGCCTTCCGCGGCCTGGAGTCCGGCGGCAACCCGTGGAGCTTTCCGGCCACCGACCGCGCGGGATGGACCGAAGGGCTGGACGTGCCCTTCATCCGCGACAAGCCCGATGCTGAGGTGCTCTTTTGGGTGGGCTGCTCGGCCTCCTACGACGACCGCGCCCGCCGCATCGCCCGGGCCATGGCAAACCTGCTGAAAACGGCGGATGTCAATTTCGCCATCCTCGGCGAAGAAGAGACCTGCACCGGCGACCCGGCCCGCCGCGCCGGCAACGAGTTCCTCTTCCAGATGCTGGCCCAGACGAACGTCGAAACGCTCAACCGCTACAACCCGCGGACCATCGTGACGACCTGTCCGCACTGCTTCAACACGCTGCTGAACGAATACCCCGACTTCGGCGGCAAGTTCAACGTGATCCACCACACCACGTTCCTGTCGCAGCTCGTGCGCGACGGACGTCTCAAGCCGACCAACCGCGTCGACGCCAAGGTCGCCTATCACGACTCCTGCTACCTCGGCCGCTACAACGAGATCTACGACGCCCCGCGCGAAGCCCTCCGCGCCATCCCCGGCCTCACCGTGCTGGAGCCGCGCGAGACCCGCGACCGCGGCATGTGCTGCGGCGCCGGCGGGGCCCAGATGTTCAAGGAGGAGGAGCACGCGCGCGAAGGCGCAACCGGCGAACGGGTCAACGAACGCCGCACCCTGCAACTGCTCGAAACGAAGCCGGATATGGTCGCCAGCGCCTGCCCGTTCTGTCAGCGCATGCTCATCGACGGCCTGGCCGGCAAGAGCCGCGAGGATGTCGGGCAGTTTGATATCGCGGAGCTGCTGTGGAAGGCGGTTGAGAAGCAGGAGCCGTCAGCCGTCAGCTAAGCGCCTGATTTTTGAATCATTATCAACTAATTAAAATGGCGACTCAGATAGTCTAAGTCGGTGAAGCTGCAACAGTACGGAGCGACTCAAATGCTGAAGTTCCAAGCGCAAGTATATCGTATTAACGATGTATTGGGCTGGCACGACCGACGCGAGTTAGTACTCGCACCAGATTTTCAGCGTCGCAAAGTTTGGACTCCAAGAGGGCGCTCTTTCTTGATTGACTCCGTCATCAAGGGAATGCCTCTGCCTCAATTTTTTATTCGTGAAGTTGTACTACCAAGGGAACGTCGTACAGTTCGAGAGGTCGTTGATGGTCAACAGCGCTTGAGCGCTATACTTGATTTCTTGGCCGGCAACTTCACCATGCTTCCAATGCATAGTGACGAGTACGGGAGAGTTCCGTTCGAGCGCCTTCCTGAGGCCATCCAAAGGGAAGTGCTTTCTTTTCCGCTTTCTGTGAACATATTAGAGGGCGTGTCAGATTCTGACGTGCTTGCGATTTTTTCTCGCTTGAACTCGTACAGCATGCCCCTCAACAAACAAGAAAAACTCAACGCTCTCTATGTAGGCGCGTTCAAGAAGTCAATGGCCGAATTAGCCCAAACTCACTTGCAATATTGGGTTCGGCACGACATTTTGTCAAAACAGCCAATTGCGCGGATGCGCGATGTTGAGTTTACAAGCGAACTTGTTGCGGCAATGCTCCTAGGGCTCCAGAACCAAAAAGCGGTGATAGCTGAGCTCTACAAGAAGTACGACGACGAATTCTCGCAGGCTAATTTTGTCGTTCCGCGATTTGCGGAAATACTCGGGTTTTGTGAGCAGGTTCTTGGCGGCAATGTTTCGGCTACGGAGTTTCGTCGCACTTCTTTGTTTTATTCTCTGTTCGCGGCGGCATACGATTGCCGGTATGGATTCAGATCCGACGCGAATTCCATTGCACATGGCATTTCCCCAGCAGGGCTCTTAACAGCGCAGCAACGATTGATTGAGCTTAGCGAGGCAATGGCAGGCGATGTGCGGTCACCTGAGTTTGAGGAATTCTATGCTGCTACGCGGCAATCGACCGACAAGATTGCGCAGCGTCGCGTCCGGCACGATTTACTACAACAAATACTCGCGCCCTGCTTTATCTAGGGACTTGAGATGCCGACGATCGTAAGAATTCGTCGTGATTTTCAAAATGCGATGACTGGAGCCCGCAGCGTATTTGCATTTTGCCTGCATCCGGCCGGTATTCACACACAATCAGGTGTTGAGGCTGCATTCTTGCAAGCATTTAAGAATTGGGAAGGCCTCCTCGAGGAGACGTTTATCGCGTTCATGTGTAGCCGATTAGCTGCTGACGGGGCAACAATTCCATGTCACGTCGCGGCTCCGAATGATGACGTAGCACGGAATCTGCTGTATCAAGGCAGACAGTTTATCGAATGGACAGATCCAGAAGTAGTACGAGAGAGAGCCAGATGCCTTTTTTCGATCGCAAGCCGGATTGAGTCTGCGATTAATCCGGTGATTGGACAGCTTCGCGAAATGCGGTATGTCCGTAATGCGATTGCCCACGCCTCACCCCAGGCGTCGCGGAAGTTTAAGGATTTGGTGCAGAGGTTGTTTGGGGGCGCACCTGCAATCCAGCGTCCCGCTGAATTGTTGATTCATGCGACTCCGAATAATCCAAATATTACGATGTTCGACAGTTATGTGACCGCGCTAGAAATCGCTGCATCCAACATAACCGGTTGAATTTATTGTTGCGCCTTCTTCCTGGGGCTTCCCCCGCGTGCCAGAGTTGTGACGGCAAACTTTATCGAGCCCCCGAATTCCGGCATACCGGGATCGACGGGCCGTGAATCACAGTCGGAGACCCTTGCACAACGACCGCAGGGCCTTGATCAATCCTTGAAGGCCCTTGATCAATCGTTGATGACCCTCGATCAACGACCGCAGAGCCTTGCACAACGATCGCAGACCGATGTGCAACGATTGAAGCTCGATGCACAACGATTGTTCATCGAGCTTCGGCCTTCGAAGCTGACCCGATAACCCCAGGCCGATCCTGCGCCCCGCCGCTGGTGCGTGAATCCCTTCTCGCACCCATCTCCGCAGGAATCCGTTCCTGCGTGCGGTCGACCTTTCGCAATCGATCAATCGTGGGAACGGATTCCCCCGATCGTGCGTGCGAGATGGGAATCTCGCACGAGCGGCCGTTCGCCCGTTAGGGCGCACGATTGTTGCCAGGGGCGTCAGCCCCTGGAACGCAGCCCAACCCATTATTTTGTTTTTGTATTTTTCACCGCCCGGCAGGTCGGAAGAGGTTCGCCATTCGCGCCGCGTCCGCCCTCCGGGCGGGAATACAAAATGCAAAAATGGACCATACCATCCCAATCCAGGGGTTGAAACCCCCAGCTGCCACCGTTCGCCCTGCCGGGCGACAAACAAAGCGTGCGGGCCACCAGCGGATGATTCACTCGTCGCGCCCACTTCCCCTATTTTGGCCAGCCCCTCCCTATCACACATATTGTCTGTTTGGCCGCGCGGATGTTATGATGACGGGCGGAACGGGTGCGGAGTTTCCGGTCTGACGATCCGGCTTGACTTGGCAGCTCATCGACAGATTGGTCATTCCCGCCTGGAAGATGGCTTTGGAGACATCGGTATGAAAAGGCATCTTTGGGCTATCGTCATTTGTGCATTTCTGGGAATGGCCATGGGATCAAACTGCCAGCCCGGCGGCATGCCATTGCCTGACGGCGACAATGACGGCGACAACAACGGTTCCGGCGGCTTCAAGCAGAAGCTGATTCTCAAGAGCCTGGAGGCTGGCAGCGCGCTGAAGCAGGTGTGGGTGGCGGTGGACGGCGTCCCTTACACGCGAG
>CAYXEY010000510.1:0-4391 GCA_964464105.1 uncultured Planctomycetaceae bacterium | reverse complement strand
ATTTTCAAGTTGGCCTGTCGGATCCTTCGGAGTCACTTCTTCAAGCGGGCGACAGTCTTCTGACTGGTACAGGCGAGCCCAGTTCCGGCATCTTCACTCTCAACGGTCTCAATACTGTCCTGCCGGCTGGACGCCAGGCTACGGTGCAATACTCGTTCCGAACGCGGTATTTCGCCGACTCTGGACTTGGGCTTCTGGCAAACGGTGACGGTAACGTACACATCACCATGACCGCGCTTCCTGAACCCGCCGCCCTCGGCGGGCTGGCCTTCGCCGCATTGTTGATCCGCAAGCGCCGCATGATTTGAGCAAAATCGCTGTCGCAGATTCACACCCTTAAACGCGAAATCCACGGAATAGAACATTAGGGCGCCTCCATTTGACACCGCCCCCCCGCCCCCCGATTGTGGTTTCAAAGGAAACCCATGGCCCGCAAGACGCTTTACCTCATCGACGGACATGCCCAGATCTACCGGGCCTACTACGCGCCGTTCGGGGCCTTGACCAGCCCCAAGGGCGAGCCGACCCGGGCGACGCATGTCTTCACCCAGATGGTGCTCAACCTGCTGCGCGACAAGAAGCCCGACTACGTCGTCATGGTCATGGACACCGCCGACGAGACGGTCTTCCGCACCGCCCTCGATCCGACCTACAAGGCCAACCGCCAGGCCTCGCCCGAGGACCTCGCCCCTCAGATTGAGCGGATTGTCAGGATTCTCGAATCCATCGGCATGCCCATCCTGCGGATCGCCGGCTTCGAGGCCGACGACATCCTGGCCACGCTGGCCCATCGTTTGCGCGATGAAGACATCGATATCTTTCTGGTCAGCCGCGACAAGGACCTCGACCAGCTGGTGACCGACCGGGTGCGGATGTATGACCCGGCCAAGGACCGCGTGCTCGATGCCGCGGCGATTCTGGAGGAGAAGGGCTATGGGCCGAGGCTGGCGGTCGAGGCCCAGATGCTCATGGGCGACAGCACCGACAACGTGATCGGCGTGGTCGGCGTGGGGCCGAAGAAGGCGGCGCAGCTGCTACAGCAGTATGGCAGCGTGGCGGGGATCATCGCCGCGGCGGACAAGCTGACGCCGAAGCTGAAGGAGAATGTGCTCGCATTCGCGCCACGCCAGGACCTGGTGCGGCAACTGGTGACGCTGCGGAATGATGTGCCGATTGAGTTTGATCTGGCGAAGGCGGATGTGAAGGCACTGAAGCTGGCGGGGGCGAAGCCGCATTTTGTGGAGTTGGGGTTCACGCGGCTGATTGATCAGCTCAATAAGGGAATTGAGCTGCTCTGTGGAAATCCAAGCGAAACTGTAAATGAAGTGAAGACGATGGTCGACTCACGGGCAGGCAAGCTGCCCGTGGCACCCAAGTCTCGATCACCCCAGTCCGTGACAACCACGACCGATGATGCCGAGCAGGATGTGGACCTCAATCGCACGCAGGAGCGCGACTCCGCGGACTCGCTCGCCGCCGATGGTCAGCTTGGTCTCTTCGACCAGGTCGCCGACATCACCGAGCGGCGCGGCGATTACAAGTTAGTGGACAGTGAGGAGGCGCTCGCCGATCTCGCCAAGCACCTTTCGAAGTGCAAGGCCTTCGCCTTCGACACCGAGACCACCGGTCTCACCCCCGCCGACGCTGACCTTGTGGGCATCAGCATGTCCGACGAGGCCGGCAAGGGCTGGTATGTCGCTGTGCGTGGCGTGGGCAAGACGCTGCCGGAGGACACGGTTCGCAAGGCCCTCGGGCCGATCTTCGCCAATGCGTCCATCAAGAAGTGCGGTCAGAATTGCAAGTTCGACATCGCCGTTCTCAAGACCTTCGGCCTGACCGTCGCCGGAGTCGACTTCGACAGCATGATCGCCAGCTTCGTGCAGAACTCGATGCGCCGCTCGCATGGCCTCGATCAGCTTTCGCTCGAACTGCTGCAATACCGCCCCATCCCCACCGAGGCGCTGATCGGCAAGGGCAAGAATCAGACCACCTTCGACAAGTTGCCGACCGATCGCGTGTGCGAATACGCCGCCGAGGATGCCGACGTCGCGTGGCAGCTCTGCGAAGAGCTTGGCAAACGCATGACCGAGCCGGAGCTGGCCAAGCTCTTCCGCGAAGTCGAAATGCCGCTGGTCGAGGTGCTGGCGGACATGGAGCTGCGCGGCGTGGCGGTCGATGTCGCCCTGCTGTCGCGGCTCAGCACCCAAATGGGCGAGCGCATGACCGCCCTGCGGGATGAGATTCATCACATCGCCGGCCGGGCGTTCAACGTCGACTCCACCAGGCAGCTCGCCGAGGTGCTCTTCGACGAGCGCAAGCTGCGCGTGGTGAAGAAGACCCAGACCGGTCGGTCGACCGATGCCGACGTGCTGGAGCAGCTCGCCGCCGAGAGCGACGACCCGATCCCCAAGCTGGTGATCGAATACCGCGAGATGGCCAAGCTCCGCGGCACCTACGTCGATGCCCTGCCGACGATGATCTCCAAGAAGACCGGACGCATCCATCCGAGCTTTCATCAGACCGGGGCGGTCACCGGGCGGCTTTCGTGCAGCGATCCGAATTTACAGAACATCCCCATCCGTACCGAGGCCGGGGCGCAGATTCGCCGGGCGTTCGTGCCGGGCTTCAAGGATCACGTGTTGATCAAGGCGGACTATTCGCAGATCGAACTGCGCGTGCTGGCCCATTTTTGCGGCGACGAGGCCCTGGCCGCGGCGTTTCGTGATGACCGCGACATTCACCAGTTCGTCGCTTCGCAGATCGAGGGCGTGCCGCTTGAAGCGGTCACGAAAGAGCAGCGGGCAGGCGCGAAAACGGTGAACTTCGGCATCGTGTACGGACAATCCGCATTCGGCCTCTCTCGCCAGACCGGCATGAGTGTGACCGAAGCGAAAATATTCATCGCCAAGTACTTCGATCGTTACCCGAAGATCCGCGGATTCCTCGATTCATGCGTCGAGCACGCTCGCACTCACGGCTACGTGAAGACCATCATGGGCCGCCGGCGGGCCATCCCCGATATCCACTCCCGCAACCAGACCGCGCGGAATGCGGCCGAGCGCTTCGCGGTGAACACCGTGGTGCAGGGTTCAGCCGCCGACCTGATCAAGCTGGCGATGATTCGCATCGATCGGCGGATTCGCGCGGAAAAGCGCCCGTCAAAGATGCTCTTGCAGGTGCATGACGAACTGGTCTTCGAGACCCCGCGCGAGTCAATCGCGCAAGAAGCCGCCATGATCCGCGAGGAGATGTCGCAGGCGTTGAAGCTGACCGTGCCTATCAAAGTGGATGTGGCGTCGGGGATGAACTGGCTGGATATGCAGGCAGTCAAGTAATTCCGGGTGGCATGGCCGCGGCTGTTGGCGGCCATTCCACCCCCAACTTGGAACCCGGGCACAGACTCTTCTCAAAATCTCAGCGCATAAAAAAATGGAAGGTGCCGCCGTGGCAGGAGCACCTTCCATCGTAACCATGTCTCGATCTTCAAGGCCTTGGAAGACCGGGCCGCTGTCGCACGTCTTAATCGAGCGATTCGCTCGTGCATGCGCCTACGGCCAAAGTTGACGGGTGACTGTTACTACTTCTTCTTCTTGGTGGCCTTCTTCTTCGTAGCCTTCTTCTTTGCTTTCTTTGCCATGGTTATCACCTCCCTTCTATTGGAGAGTCTAAAGTGGCCGCATGGCTTGTCAACAAGAATTCTCCACTCGCCACTAAAATGTTCTTCGGCGCAACTGACCCCCCGGCATGATTTGTTTCGCGCGCCGAGGCGCATCCGGAGACTTCCATGCATCGACTTCGCGCGATCATCTTCGATCTCGACGGCACGCTGATCGATTCGCTCGATGATATCGCCGCAGCGCTCAACGCCGCGTTGCGCGAGCGCGGACGCGCGATCGCGCCGCGCAAATCGGTGCGAAGTTGGATCGGCGACGGACTGCCCACGCTCTGCCGCCGCGCGTGGCCCGACGCATCGCAGGATGACCTCGCGCGGTTCATTCAGTCGGTGTCCACTGCCTATCGCGCCGACTGCGCCCGCGAAACCCGGCCGTATCCCAACGTGTTGCCAATGCTCGACTTACTGCGCGCGCGGGGAATGCCGCTGGCCGTGCTGACCAACAAACCGCATGACCTCACGGTGGCGATATTGAATGCGTTGGACCTCGCGAAACACTTCGATCCCATCCATGGTTATCACACCGAAGCCGACAAGAAACCGTCGCCGACGATCGCGCTGCGCATCGCATCGCAATGGCGAATCGAGCCGCGCGAAATTGCCATCGTCGGCGATTCGGACGTCGACATCCGCACCGCGCGGAGCGCCGGAATGACCGCGATCGCGGTCTCGTGGGGTCTGCGCGACGCCGAAGAATTATTTTTTGCAAAACCGGATT
>CAYXEY010000509.1:0-4411 GCA_964464105.1 uncultured Planctomycetaceae bacterium | reverse complement strand
ACCGCGCATCGGAACACCCGCCGCGCGAATTGCGTCAGATCATTTCCGCGCGCGTCAACGTCTTCCGCAATTTCCTCGACCGGCTTCGACGCGCCATCCGCGATCGTGACTTCCTGCGAAAATGGTTTTGCGCTCAAGGAGCGCAGCGCATCCTCGAATTCATTTCGCCACGGGGCGGCAGCAAGACGGCGTTTATATTCCGCCTGCCCCTCGCATTCGTACTGCGGCAGATACGCTTTGCCGGCTGCCCGCACCGCATCGGCGCCCGCAAGAATCGCATCGATTTTCCGCCATACAGGTTCCATGGCTGTATAAGCCATCGACGGCGTCGACGGATCGTCTTTCGGATCAATGGGCACGGTCTACTGCTCAACCCCAGGAAAATGTTCCAGATGATGCGCGTGGCGTCGCATTCCCCAACATCAACTCAGTGATCGCCCACACCAACGCATCTGCGCGATCGGGGGATCGTTCGCCGATATAGCCGGCCGATGAGAAGTTCACGAGCTGGTCTTCCAGTTTCGGAAAGCGCCCGACGTGCCGCACCTTGCCGTCTTCGTAAAGCAGCGACACCGGCTCCGCGCGCACGTGCTTGCCGCGCGATGCGTTGATGACCTTTACCGGAACTGTGGCATCGGCGGACTTGATGGTGAAATGCACCATTGCCCCGCCGTAGTTTTGTTCCGCGATAATCCTGTCGGCCTGGTGCTTGTGGTAGGCCGCCACTGCCGCCCGCGCCCAGCGCTCCGGCGAGTCCCGCAGCGAGTAGTCGCCGAGCACGTAGGCAATGCCATCTACGCCTTTGCCGACGACTGAGATGCCAATTTCGTCTGACCGCTTATCTTCATCGCCCGACGCACCAGACGGGTCAACCGCGACAACCACGCTGCGCATTTCCGGCAGCGGCTCGTCTGCCGACATGCGGCATTGCTCTAAGACCTCGTAGGTCCACAGCGCGCCGTCGACTTCGTCAACATAGACACCGTCCCAAAACCGCTTGCGTTGCTTTTCTGGCAGCGCGGCCAGCTCTGCAAGAAATTCCGGCGTCAGGTTTTCCGCGTTGTCCTTCGGTTGCAGGAACACATGACGATAATTGTCCTGATCGGTCAGCGGCCTTTCGGTGAGTGGGTCGATGTGCTGGACGAACTCGCGATTGGTCCAGTGCGTCTTTCCAGTCGGGTTGAGGTCGTAATAGGCCCTCTGCCTCAGCCCTTCGATCTTTTGCGCTAGGCGCGTCCTTGCCAGCAGGATTGACGAATATGGTATCTGCGAGCACTCGTTGAAGAACATGGTGGCGTATTCGTTGCCCAGGATTTTTTCTGTGCGGTCTTTGTCGTCAAGACCACCAACCCATATTTGCGACCCATTCGGAAGATCGAAGTATCCGTCCTGCCTGTGCTCCGACAACGTTAGACCAGGGAAGCACACCTTGACGACCTTAGGCAGCGTATCGAGCGCAATCGATGACCTTGCTGCGTTGGAGCGAAACCGCAGGACAACATGCCTGGACCCCGCCCCGCGCACAGCGCGGATGACGATCGCCCGCATGATCAGAAACGTCTTGCCAGACCTCGCCCCGCCGACCGCTAACGTGTGCCGCTGCGGACCAGCAAGGCACTCGTTCAGTATCTCCTGACCAGGGTTAGGCCTATAGCTGGGCGTCAACCGGACTAATGACGATGTTGATGCCTGCATTCGCAACCGCTACCGCATCCCCGCTCCATAGCCCGCGATATTTTCCAAGCTTGTCGAGATAGCCTTCCGGAGAATGCACTTCGACGCGAACGCCGTTCTTGGAAAACGATATCGCCTTGAGCATCTGAAGTTCGTCTTCGCTTGCGCGCTGGAAATCGAACATCGGGAACCCATGCTTGTTCTGCATGACCTCGCCAGTCACCGGATCGCGCCGAAAAAAACGTGAGACGGCGGACCGCGCCAGCAATGCGCAGCGTGCTAGAATCCATCCATCATGGATTTCCGCCAACTCTGCCGAGCGGGCCGATATCTCACCGATGCGCTCGCGAACGATCGGATATTGCCGGATGCGAGCGACGTTCCCCTTACGGCCAGGACCCCGCTTGATGCCGGCCGCCGCGCCGCATTCCTCGCAGGTTTTTCCTGCTACGGTTTCCTGCGCGATGATTTCCCATTTTTTGTTGCGCAGCGGCGTTCCCGGAACCCTCCCGTTTTCCGTAAGTTGAACCAAAGCATTCATAAGGTTACTAGCTCGTTGATTTCGTTGACGTTTTTGTTGCGCCGCTACGGCATTTGTGATACCTTAATCGCACTTTAAACCCATATTCCAAGGAGGCTTGCTATGCCCGAACTCAACCCAGACGGCATCTCCATAAAGGGATGCTCAACTATTTACGCGCCCAAGGGCCAGGCCGGCGAATATGCCGCGCTTGCGACCAATCCATACAGGGGATGTGGTCATGGCTGCGCTTATTGCCTTACACCAGACACCATCATTCAGATGGCGGACGGGACGACCCGCCCCCTATCCGATGTCCAGATCGGAGATGACCTGATTGGCGTCACGAACACCGGAGCCAACACATGGCCCTACAGATTCGCGGAAAGCCGCGTGCTCAACAAGATCAAGACGCGCAAACCGGCGTTTCGGGTTACTCTCGAAGATGGCCATTCGGCCATTTGCTCCGGCGACCACCGATGGCTCGCAGATCGCGGCTGGAAGTACACGACCGGGGCAATGTCCGGTAATGGCCAGCGTCCCTATCTAACGCTCAACAACTCCATTCGCACGCTCGCGCCGTATTGCTCGACGCCCGTGCAGACCGCCGACTATCGTCAGGGCTACTTGGCGGGCATGATCCGCGGCGACGCCACGCTGAAGCGCTACGACTATTCCGGCCGCTTCCAACGCGCCGGGCGCGGCGCACCGCAGCTCACCGACGTTCAGCACCACTTCCGCCTTGCCCTCAAGGATATCGATGCGATCGACCGTAGCCAGGCATTCCTTGCTGCATTCGGAATCGAGACGGATCGCTTCGAGTTCGCGGAGGCCATCGGCGCGCGTGCTCCGATGTCAGCCATCCGCAACCACAACCGCATCGCCTTTGAGGCGATCACCGCTCTGATTGAACCTAAAGCAGAGAGCAGCGAATGGCGGCGTGGATGGCTCGCAGGCATCTTTGATGCCGAAGGCAGCTTCAGCTCCGTTATCCGCATCTCGAATTCGGACGAGGGCATCCTTGTCGAGACAGAGGCCGCGCTCCACTCTTTTGGCTTCTCGACTATTCGCGACGTTGCGAACGCCAACGGCGTAACCAGCTTGCGCATCCTCGGTGGACTGGCCGAGGTCGTCCGATTCTTCAACCTTACAGCTCCGGCAATTTCCCGCAAATTTGCCATCATTGGGCAGGCCGGGCGCACAGCATCAAAGATAGCGTCCATCGAGCCCCTGGGCGAGATGGTCGATATGATCGACATCACCACATCGACCGAGAACTTCGTCGCAAACGGGATGATCTCTCACAACTGCTATGTTCCCAAGGTGCTCAAAATGGACCGCCGAGATTTCGATGCCGGCGCCAATCTACGCCAGACTTTTTTTGACTCGCTCCGCAAAGATGCCGCCAAATATAAGGCGCTCGGCAGCCGTGCTCAGGTCATGCTCAGCTTTACTACCGACCCCTATCATCGCGATGACACCGCCCCCACGCGCACCACGCTCGAAATCCTACGCGACCACGGGCTCGGCTTCTGCACTCTCACTAAGGGCGGCACCCGAGCGCTGCGCGACCTCGATCTATTCCGTCCCGACCGGGACGCATTCGCCTCGACCTTGACCAGCCTTGACCCGGCATTCAGCCGGAAGTGGGAACGCAACGCCGCTGAACCGGATGACCGCATGGCCGCGCTGCGCGCGTTTCATGACGCCGGCATCTTCACCTGGGTTTCGCTCGAACCGACGCTCGATATTGATGCGTCATTGGCGATCGTCCGCGCCACTCACGAATTCGTCGACTTATTCAAGGTCGGCCGCGTCAACTATCTGCCGATGACCAAAACGACCGACTGGCGGGACTATACTCTGCGAATGCTCGATCTACTGAACCAGCTCGGCGCCAGGCACTATTTCAAGAAAGACCTTCAGGGCTTTCTGCCGCCTGGTTATCCTAACCCGCTGCGAGTGCCACAGCACCATTGATATGTGTTGCTATATCGCAACATACCGTGCTAGGTATCTGATTTTGCGACGTTTTTGTTGCAACGTCAGGCGGTATTTGCTACTATACAATCATCGAAACGGGGGATACGGAAATGGAACGGATGCTTCGTAACGGCCTTTCATACCGCCAGGCCGCCGCCAATTGCCAACGCCACGCTGATGAGGCCTATGACCGGGTTATTGAAGCGGGCGGGTCCAAGCAGGAGGCGGAACAAG
>CAYXEY010000508.1:0-4411 GCA_964464105.1 uncultured Planctomycetaceae bacterium | reverse complement strand
AGATCTCAAAGGGCTCGAACAACCGCTCGTAGCTCGGATTGATGTCAACCAGCGCATGAATGGAGTCTCCCGAGCGGAAATGCCAGTCGACCGGCTTGATATAAAGGTTCCAGCTTTCCAGCTCACCGGTATCCGCCCGCTCGAAACGGGTGTAGTAGACGGCATGCAACATTTGCTGCAGGCCAAGGAAATTCTCTGGACGTGGATTGTAGCCTGCGCCGGCCCGATACATTCGCACGTTACGTCGTTGCACGAATCCGAGTGCCGGATCAAAATTCTTCTGCACCTCCCGAACGATCATTTGCAGGTTGATCTTGTCGTTCGGGTAGTGAGCAGACAGCCCGTACGACCAGTCACTGCCGATGTCGTCCTCGGCCTCACTTCTGGTGGCATAGCCATTCAGGATGAAATTACGCGACATGTTCATGAATCGTGATGTCGCCAGACGCACATCCATGCCATAGGTACGCCCTGATTGCCCAGGGATGGGGCTGCCATCGGTAAAGATAGCCCCGATATAGGATTGCTCCAGCAGGTTTTGTCTTACACGCCCGACCAGGAAATCCTTCTGCTCGGCCAGGTGAGACTCGCCGGTGCGTACACCCAACAAGCCGATATCTGTTCGACCCGCCTTCCCCGCCAGCTTCAAGCCGGCATCGATCGGCACTTCCTGCCCTGCCAGCAACCCGATCCGACGACTGAAGAAAGGAAAGACATCGTTGCCGGTCTCGGGCACGCCCCCCTGCGGATCCGGACCGGTGCTGGAGAACGTGAATACGCCGGCATCCTCCAGAAAGAACGACCGCTTCTCCGGAAACAGCAGCGAATAGCGGTTTAGATTGATCTGTCGGGCATCCACTTCCGCTTCGCCAAAATCCGTATTCAGCGTGCCCGTCAACTTCAGGCTGGGAGTCACGTTGTAGAACACATCGAGTCCGGGATTGCCATCAGAACTCCTTCGCCCGCTCCGGAGATCAACCCAACGCCCGGCCGCGAATGGCCTCACATCCAGACCAATACCTTGGCTGAGACCCCGCAGTTCACTGATGGTCCCCGCCTCCGAAACATGGAAGAAAGCCGTCTCTAGGCGCGCTCCCGTCCATCGCGCCTCTTCCTGCTTCCGGTAAATGGTGCGCGAGATATTGAATCCCCAGTTGTCCCGCCCGACTGGAAAACTGAGGCTCTTGAATGGAATGGCAAACTCCGCAACCCAACCCGCATCATTGCGCTGTGCACGCACTTGCCAGATCGCATCCCAATCGGTGTTCAACCCGCCGTTGGCAAACACCAAGCCATCGACGAGCGCACCCGACGGATTGGTTGCAAAATAGAATGCATTGCGCCTGTCACGATACGTGTCCAGCACGATCTCGATGCGGTCATCGGCAGTCAAACTGCCATCTCGCGCCATGGTCGTCCCGATCACACGATGAGGTTCGGAGTCGAGCGCCATCACTCCGACATACAGATAGTCCCCATCACGAAGTAGCTTGACCTCCGTTCGTTCGCTCGGCGCCTGCCCCGTCGCTGGCTGCTGCTGGACCAGTTCGCCTATAACAGGCGCGGACGCCCATGTTTCTTCATCGAGTTGACCATCGATCGCGAGCGGCGAGGTGATGACAGAAACATCCGCGAATCGCCTCTCGCGCTCCGCCTCAGTGGTTTGCTCGAGGGTTTGCTGCGCAACAACCGTCAAGGAATACGAACAAAACAATCCACATACTGAATAGAAGAAGCCAGCAAAGCGAAGCATTTCGACATCTTTCCATCGCTATTGAACCAATTGACTCGCGCAACTCGCAGATGCACACTTGAGAGTGCGTTTTCACCATCTGCTTGCCGCTTTGAAGCTTCCCATTCAGCACATACCGGCTAGGTGACTCGGCGCCCACGCCGGTAGGCAGCGACCACGTTGTCTCTCAGGAGCTGCCTGGTAATCTCCGCACCAAACCTGGCTTCCAGTTTTGGCTTGAAGTAGCGATAGGTGTAACGAATGTCCTTCTTGTTGTACTGGGCTGCCGGTGGATGCGCGGCGACAGTCGTGTCGCTGGACAGCAGAACCTTATGGCCGTGGTTGTCCTTCTGTAGCCGCTCAATGAAATCAAGAAGCCTTTCATCGGACGGCACGCCGTTGTAGGCAACGCCATCGAACGAAATGTAGGCGCCGCGATCAGCGATCGCCTTGAGTGCAGCGTAGTCCGTGGCTCCATCACGCGCCGCATGCGCCCAAATGTATCTCTCAAGATCGAGCTTTTCACTGGTCAGTATCGCAAGGGCCGCGCTCACACCACGAACAGTCCTAGCATGCATGCCGATGGTCGCGCCGGTCTCGATCGCCGCGCGGGCAGCACTCCGGTAGATCATCTCGTCACGCGGCAGGGGCCCATCATCGCCAACCGACAGTTTAATGAACCCTGCCCGAACACCCGTACCTTCCGTCCCTTGAGTGAGCTCACGGATGAAATGCTGGGCCAGCTGATCCACGTCGAACTTGTCCAGCTCGGGTGGCACTGCATCCCAAGCCGTTCGGTACAAACCGCTTGCGCAGATGATATGCACATTGGTGCGCCGCGAGACCTCACGCAGCATGCGGACATTGCGCCCCACGCCAGCGGGCGAATAATCCACGATCAGGTTGACGCCTTGTGCCGCTACCTCATTGACGGCGTTGATGACTGCGCCAGTTACGACCGTCCAATCCGTGTCGGCATAAGCGGGTAGCTCATATCCCTCTGGCAGCGCCTTCCAGAGCGGGGGATTGGAGCCCGTGAAGTCGCCATGCATGTGCTCATGAGCAAGAGCCCAAGAAATGACATTCGAGTGGATCGGTCCAGTGACGGTCTCGAGAATCTCACCGCCTGCCACATTCTGATTGCGAGTGCTTGCACCGAACGACGATGCCGCTAATGTCGCAGTGGGTGTCCCGGCAATCGTGACGCCGAGACCCAGCATGCTCAATGACAGAAAGTCGCGCCGGCGCGTGTACTGTGCCTTGGATCGATCGGACTTCATGGGTAAGACCTCCTAAGCGACCCGATGTCCACGTCGAAAGGCAGCGACCACGATTTCTCTCAGGAGCTGCTTCGTTATACCTGTAACAAACCTACCCTCCAGTTTGGGCTTGAATGTGCGATAGATGTAACGAATATGCCTGTCGTACTGGCCTAACGGCGGATGCGCCGTGATAACCGCGTCACTGGACAGCAGTACTTTGTGGCCGTAGTTGTCATTCTGAAGCCGCTCGATGAGAGCGAGATGCTCTTCATCGGATCGTCCACCGTCGTAAGCAACACTGTCGAACGATATGTAGGCGCCGCGATCGGCGATCGCCTTGAGTGCAGCGTAGTCCGTGGTCCTGTCACTCACGGCATGCGCCCAGATATATCGCTGGAGATCGAATCTTTCACTGGTGAGTATCGCAAGAGCAGCACTCATACCGCGAACAGTCGGGGCATGCATCCCGATAGCCGCACCGGTTTCGATCGCTGCACGAGCGGCGGCCCGATAGATCATCTCGTCGCGCGGTAGTGGTCCATCATTGTCAACCGCGAGCTTGATGAACCCCGCCCGAATACCTGTACCTTCCGTCCCCTGGGTGAGTTCGCGGATGAAATGCTGGGCCAGCTGATCAACGTCGAATTTTTCCAATTCGGGCGGCACCACATCCCAGACCGTTCGGTACAGGCCGCTTGCGCAGATGATATGCACACCGGTGCGTCGCGAAACCTCGCGCAACATACGGACATTGCGGCCTACACCGGCGGGCGAATAGTCCACGATCAGATTGACACCCTGTGCCGCCACTTCATTGACCGCATTGATGACCGCGCCGGCCACTGCCGTCCAATCCGTATCGGCATAGGCTGGCATCACATATCCCTCGGGCAGCGAAGACGGAAGCGGGGGCAGGGAACCTGCCCCCGTGAAGTCGCCATGCATGTGCTCATGAGCAAGGGCCCAGGAGATGACACTCGAATCGATCGGGCCCGTGACCGTCTCGAGTATCTCACCGCCTGCCAGATTCTGATTCCGAGTGTTTGCGCGGAACGACGATGCCGCCAATGCCGCAGCGGATGTCCCGCCAACCGTGGCGCCGAGACCCAGCATGCTCAATGACAGAAAGTCGCGACGACGCATGTCCGCTACCTTGGATCGATGAGATTTCATGGACGATTTCCTTATAAAGCTGGTGCTTGCAGAATCGGGCGCGTTCACGGCTGTCAGTATTGGTAGGTCATCTCGACTCCGATCGTACGCGGCCTGACTCTCCACCCTTCCACGGGCACAGTCCTCATCGTCAAGATGGCATCCTCGCCGGTCAGATTGTTGCCATACGCCTGGATGCTGATGTGCCCAACCTTGACCCCGAAGCGTATATCCAGCCGACCGTAGCCGCCGGAAGCGGGCGCGG
>CAYXEY010000507.1:0-4415 GCA_964464105.1 uncultured Planctomycetaceae bacterium | reverse complement strand
ACTTACGGCATCTACCGCATTCACTTTTTCGACAAAGTCGAGCAAGTTGTTGTCTGTCGAAATGATGAGGCCGAAAGCGAGCGCCAGCATCATGCCATCATCGCCAACGCCGAGGCGGTTCTGCAGGCGCTGGAGCTGCCCTATCGCGTGATCGCCGTCTGCACCGGCGACATGGGCCAGGGCAAGGTGGAGATGTACGACATCGAAACCTGGATGCCGTCACGCAAGGCCTTCAGCGAAACGCATAGCGCCAGCCGCTTTGGGGAATTCCAGGCCCGCCGCCTCAACCTGCGCTATCGCGACAAGGACAAAAAAGTGGTGTTCTGCCACACCCTGAACAACACGGTCATCGCCAGCCCGCGCATTCTGATTCCGATTCTGGAGCAATATCAGAATGCCGATGGAACTGTGACAGTGCCAAAGGCCCTGCGTGGCTATCTCAATGGCATGGAGAGAATTGAACCACGTCGAGGTGAGATGCGTAACGGTTAGGGGATCGATCCGGTCGTTCGATTCGGCTCAAACCAATATCTGAACAGACTATGTCCAAGCGATCAAGCCGCTCGTTTCGGTTTTTGATCTTTGTGATCTTCTCTTGCAGCATCGCTTTATGTTGGACTCCAATAGAGCGGCTTCGACAGGCCCGCGCAAAATCAGAAATGCTTGCGCGGTTCCAGTTTCTTTCCGACATTCCCCTTCCCAATTCAGCAATGATTGAATACCTGGAAGACGGTGAGCGTGCCTTGATGAATGGTGACGGGGTCTATTCGGTGATTTTCCAAATCAATGACGCTGACCTAGGAATGTTGCTGCAATCTTCGCCTTTTGGCGGTACCTGGGACCTTGGTCCTGTTCCAAGTAAGATTCGGGACGCGTACTTCGAAAACGACTTTAAACGAAACGCACCCTGGCAAGCCGCGCACATCGTTCATACTGCACAAGACCGCGGACCCAAAGGGATGCCGTGGCATAACGGGCGGATTTTCATGGTTGATCGAAATGCAAAGCGGGTTTGGTTTGGAGAATGGGACTACTAGAATTGCCGCAATGAGTGAGCGAATATCAATCAATCTAAAGGTCTGCGGCGGTGAGCCCTGTATTAAGGGCACACGTGTTCAGGTGGCTTTGATAGCTGCCATACATATGAATGGCGATAGCGTAGATTCGTTGTTAAAGTCCTACCCGCACCTGACGCGAGAGGATGTCCTCGCAGCAATTGAATACAAACCCCGCTCAAGCAACGCTCTCGATAATTCAAGTCACGTGAACGATTGCTAGCGACGCTGCATCTTTTACAAAAGTCGCTTTTATTACGGCGTCTCCACGCCTGCTTCCGCGCGCATCTCCGCCGCGCTCTTCAGCAGCGCCTCCTGCGACGGCCGCCGGGCCTGGTCCATCGCGATCGTCGGGATGACGTGATCGTCGTGGACGGTGAACGGAATGAGACATTCGCTGAAGAAATCGATGCCGGGCAGTTGATACCACGGCGTCTGCAGCCGGTGATTGGTCTTGACCGTCTCGAAGCCTTCCTTGCGGACCACGATGTCGTAATCGCCATACCAGGTGAACGGCACCTTCACCGGCGTGCGCCCGACGTCCTGATCGTTCAGCATGACCGTCGCGCCGGAGGGCTCGGTGTTGATGCTCACGGTGCGCTCGACGCAGCCCACGCAAAGCCCGATCGCCATCACCGCCGAAAACAAACCGCGAGAAGAGAGCCGCACCCATCGTCCCTGACCTGATGCTCGCACCATGATTTCACTCCGTTGCGTCGACCGATCTCAAGACCGATTGGGATTATCCGCCCGTCCGGCCATGTCGTCCAGATAGCCCTGCAGGATCATCTGTGCGGCGATTCCGTCGCGCAGGCCCTTATGCTTGCGACGCGTCCGCGAGTCGACCTGCTCCAGCACCTCGTCGGCCGCGAATGAGGTCAAGCGCTCATCGCGCAGCTCGACCGGTTTGCCCGACAGCCGCGCCAGCTCCGCGGCAAACTTCCGCGTCACGGTCGTCTGCTCGCTGTCGGTGTCATCCATCGAGAGCGGCAGGCCGACCACAAACATATCGACCCCCTGTGCCGCGCCCTGATCGGTCACATTGCGTGCATCGCGCGTGGGATCGTTGCGGCCGTCGATGGGCTTTCCCGGCGTGGCAATGCGCGTCTCGTCATCCGCCTGGGCGGTCCCGATTCGCCGCGAGCCGTAATCAATTCCAAGAAATCGACGCATTCCTACCCTTTTGTCTCACCCCGTCTTACGTCGCTCCAGCCCCTCAAAATGGGCCGCCGAACGTCTATTTTCGCTTGAATGGATCGTTTTTGTTGGAGTATAATCGCCGCCGGGGTCGCATCCGGACGACAACTCTCCACTGTCTGTTCGAAACGGGAGTATGCGCTTGAAACTCAGTAGTCCCCGCAACCGGGCCTCCGGCATTCTGGCCTGCGCCTGCGTCGTTTCAACCGCCCTGGCCAGCACCCGCGTGATCGCCCAGCCGACCGACGGCCCACTGCCGCATGGCGGCGTGGTGAATGAGCTTTTCATCATCGAGCGCGACGGTTTCAACATCATCCCCGGACAGGCCAGCAAGGTCGGACGCTTCTACTCCAACAACACCCACGGCGTCACCATCCTGGGCGGCTCGCCCAGCCAGCCGACCTTCACCGGCATGGACTACAAGCCCGGCTCAAGCGTGCTTGTCGGCATCGAAACCTCGACCAATTCTCTGCGCACCATCGACCCCGCCACCGGCGTCTCCACGACGGTCGGCATGGGCTCGCTCCTTCCGCTGGACCCGTTCCGGCTCGGAGGCCTCTCGTACAACGCGACCGGCAACGTGCTCTATGCGACTGATTCCGCCAACATCTACACGCTGAATGAAGGCACCGGCGGGGTGATCGCGGCCTATCCGGTGAACTACATTGGCCTGCCGGCCGGACTCGATCTCGGCGACATCGCGGTCGCTCCGATCGACGTCTGCGTCGATCCCCCGATCCCCGCAGGCACCCTGGTGGGAATCGCGGTCGGCGCGTTTCCGCAGCCGGCCCGGCTGGTGAAGATCACGCTCTTCTCCGGCCCCAATCGCGCCGACGTCACCAATCTCGCCACGCTGTCGACTCCGGGCTTTGTGATCGGCTTCTACGACCAGGGCCTGGATTTCTCGCCCGAAGGCGTCTTATACGCGTGTCTTCAAGGCGAGTTTCAGTCGGCCACCATGTATCGCGTCAACGTGGCCGGCGCCGCGACCATCGGGCAATGCTCATTCATGGGCATCGTGCACAACAACCCGGCTTCGTGGGATGTCGGCGATGTCGCCGTGGGGCCGAACTCGCTTGAAGCCTGCCCCACCTGCCGGGGCGACGTGACCGGCGACAGCAAGGTCGACGGCCGCGACATTCGCCGCTGGGTCGAGGCGGCCCTCGGCTACGCTCAGAACGGGAGCATCCCCGTGGGCATGGACTGCGCCGACATGGACAGTGACAACGACGTCGATTTCGCTGGGGTCCTTTCGGATTACGCCCTCTTCCACGCCCGGCTCATGGCATCGACGCCCGAATGCCCGCCGTGACCTACGGTGGCAATGTCCTCAATCGCCAAGCGGTGTTGCGCGCTCGCGCCATTGCACCGGATCAATCGTCGAAATAAACATGACATTCCCTACTATCCGCTGAACAAAATGAATTTCTTGCGAATACTCCTGTGATATTGAGCGTAAGCCCGGGCCCGAACGCGGTATATTGACTTGATATCTCCGGATGGACGATCAGCGTTGTCGCGAAGAATCGGAAACGGAACGTGATTAATGAAGCGGACTCCAATTAGGTTGATTCGATGGGTTCGACATCACTCCCGAGTGATTTTCTGTAGGTGCTGCCTCGCGGCGACGTTCGCGCTTTGGGCAGCGCTCGCAGGAGCCAGACAAGTGCGAGGGCAGTGCAGCCCTAATGAATTGATCAAACTAATCGCCCCCGACGCTGCGGCTAATGACATATTCGGGAACTCTGTCTCGATGTATGGCAACACTGCTGCGGTTGGGGCGCTTAATGATGACAACTCTGGCGGGACGGATGCTGGCTCGGCTTATGTCTTCGTTCGCACGGGCGGAGTGTGGAACCAACAAGCCATCCTGATGGCTTCAGATGCTTCGCCAAATCACAATTTCGGCTACTCCGTCTCGGTGTTTGGTGACACACTGGTGGTCGGCTCTCTTTCAGACAACGCGGCGGGGGCAACCGACCCTGGCGCTGCATATGTCTTCACGCAAACCGGCGGAGTCTGGACCGAGCAGGCAAAGCTGACTGCCTCGGATGCTGCAGGGGGTGATCGCTTCGGCGTCGCAGTTTCGATTTACGGCGATACAGTACTGATCGGTGCCAACGGAGACGACACTACGGGCGGAACTAATACCGGGTCGGCCTA
>CAYXEY010000506.1:0-4420 GCA_964464105.1 uncultured Planctomycetaceae bacterium | reverse complement strand
TCAACATGGAGTTGTCAGGCCTGGAGAATATCTTCCTGACCGGGGCGATCATGGGCTTCTCCCGCGCCGAAATGGAACGCCGGGTCGATTCCATTTTGTCATTTTCGGAAATGGGCGACTTTGCCGACACGCCGATCAAGTATTACTCGTCGGGCATGGCCCAGCGGCTGGCCTTCTCGATCGCCACCGACATCGACCCTGAGATCCTGCTGCTCGACGAGGTTTTCAGTGTCGGCGACATCCACTGGATGGAGAAGGCCAGGAAGCGGATGCAGACGCTGATCGATCGATCGGGCATTCTCGTACTGGTCTCGCACGACATGAAGCTGATCGAGCAGTATTGCACCCGCGCAGTCTGGCTGCAGGGCGGACGCATCGTCGCAGAGGGCCAACCCTCCGAGATCATCGAGCGATACCGCGATTCAACGGCGTCTGCAGTTGGGGCTGAGATTCGACATGAAAGCGGCGTGCCGTGAATCGGGATGAATTGCCATGCAATTACACGAGTCGATTCGAATTCCATTCTCACTTCTGACATTATTCGCGCCGGCCAGTCTGTTCGCGCTGGCGCAAATCACTCGAGCCGAGGCTGAAGATTCCGCTTCAGTTGAGTGGATTGTTCGCGTGCCGAAGCAGACTCCCAAGGACGCGACGATTTACATCATCGGCAGCGAGAACGACCTGGGGGCGTGGCGACCTCCGGGGAAACAACTTGTTCGCAGGGCCGATGGCGCCTATTCGGCTCGCGTAAAGCTCCCACGCGGGGCCAGCGTTGAATACAAAGTGACGCGCGGGTCGTGGGAAACGGTTGAGAAGGGGCCCAAGGGTGAAGAGATTGCCAATCGCGTCATCAAGGTCGAGAAGGACGCGGTTGTCGAGATTGAGGTCGCAACATGGGCGAGTGGAACGAACTCGGGGCCGACGAGCAAAGCAGCCCCCGTGAGTCGTCGCACCGGCGACATTCGCACCCATGAGCGATTCAAGTCGAAGTCCCTGAATAACGAGCGAACCCTCTGGGTGTGGCTGCCGCCTGATTACGATTCCACGAAGGGCGAGCGCTACCCCGTACTGTACATGCATGACGGACAGAACCTTTTCGACGCCGCGACCGCGTTTATCAGCATCGAGTGGGGCGCGGATGAGACCGCTGACCGGCTGATCCGCGCCGGCGCAATCCCGCCCATGATCATCGTGGGCATCGCCAACACCCCCGATCGCATGAACGAATACACCCCGTGGCCGGATGATTCGCGCAAGAGCGGTGGAAAGGGCGAGGCCTACGCCCGATTCCTGATCGACGAAGTCAAGCCCTTCATCGACAAAACCTATCGCACCAAGCCGGACCGGGCGAATACAGGCATCGCGGGGTCGTCGCTGGGCGGGTTGATCTCGCTGCACCTGGCGATGACGCCTCCGGAAGTGTTTTCAAAGTGTGCGGCGATCTCCCCGGCGCTCATGTGGGCCGACGGGCGAATTCTCAAGGAGGTCGCGGCCCAGCATGAGCGGCTCAGGGGCATGCGACTCTGGTTCGACATGGGCACCAGCGAAGGCCGGCAGATCGATTCGTTCAGCTCGGCGGTCATGTGGACGCGCGGGCTGGAGGAGTCGCTGATCAAAGGGGGATTCAAGAAGGGCGGCGACTATCAGTATCTGGAAGTCAAAGACGGTGAGCACAACGAGGTCGCCTGGGCGGCACGATTGGACCAGATCCTTTCATTCCTCTACGGGTCGAAATCAGCCTCATCAACTGTTGCGGAAGAGTAGGTCAATTCGCCTGCAAACCTGCCTTCGGCATACTTAATTACGGGCCGTTAGTATACGCCCCCATGCCCGACGCCCCCGAGACCGTCATCTCGATCCAGCACCTGCAAAAGAAATTCCGCAACGCCGCCGGCGAGCGGATCACCGTGCTGGATGATATCACATTTGACATTCAGCGCGGCGAGACCATCGTCATCATGGGCGGGAGCGGCTGCGGCAAGAGCACCCTGCTCAATTGCCTGATCGGTGAGTACGAGGTCGATTCCGGCGAAGTGGCCTATCAGCTCAAGGACATGTCCGACCCGCTCAATATCATCGGGCTGGACGAGAAGCGAATGAACGCCATCCGCAAGCGGTTCGGCATTCTCTTTCAAAGCGGCGCCCTGTTCGGATCCATGTCGCTGGCCGAAAACGTGGCTTTGCCGCTTCGGGAGCACAGCGATGTCGACGACTCCATCGTGGACATCGTGGTGACCCTCAAACTTCAGCAGGTTCACATGCTGCCGCACCGCGATAAGATGCCCTCCATGCTCTCGGGCGGACAGAAGAAGCGGGCCGGACTTGCCAGGGCCATCGTGCTCGACCCCGAGGTGCTTTTTTATGACGAGCCGTCGGCGGGACTCGACCCGGTGACCAGCGCGGCGATCGACGATTTGATCATGGACCTGTCAAAAAAGCTGAATGTGACGAGCATCGTTGTGACCCACGAGATGGACTCGGCCTTTCGCATCGCCGATCGCATGGTCATGCTGGACAAGGGGCGGGTGCTGAAGATCGGGACGCGCGCCGAGTTCGAGTCACTGCGTAATCAGGCGTCCGACACATTGAAAACCCGCGACGAAAAGCTGATGAACCAGTTCCTCAACGGGTTCACCGAAGGTCCGCTGACAGACTCGCAGGGGCTGTCTGAATACGAGAAGCTGCTGGTCGAGGGCAAGGAGAGCCGGTTCTGATGGCTGCCCCCCGCAATGCATTCAAAGTCGGCGTGATGGCGGTCATCTGCATCGCGACGGCGTTTGGGATTCTCGTTTGGGTCGGCAAGGGCGTGGGCGACAACACCCGCAAACTTAGCATCCGCTTCAATTGCGATCCGAACCTGCCCACGCTTTCGCCGGGATCTGCGGTTCTCGTCGGCGGCCAGAAGGTCGGGCGCGTGCGCACGGCGGAGGTGATTCCGAATACAGCAGCGGGCCCCGACTCGCTGCCGTCCGAGGCCTACATCGTCATGGTGGAGGCTGAGATTCTCGATTTCATTGATTTGCGCCGCGATGCTCAGATCATTGCCGAGGGTCCGCCGCTCGGCGGCGACGGTCTGATCAAGATCGATCTCGGCAAGGACGAGCGGAAAATGGACTCGACGGAAATCGTGCAGGGTTCCCAGCCCGCGGGTTTCTCGGCGATCCTGGCCACCATGCGGCACGAGCTTGATGGCAACGATGTAAACAGCCTTTTGTATCGCATCAAGTCGCAGCTCGACCCTGGCATGCGCGATTCGCTCATGAATCGCCTGTTGCTTTCAATGGAAGATCTCAATCGCATGACCGAGGCCCTGCGCACCGAGTTGTCGCCGGAGGAGCGTGATTCGGTGGTGGCGCGGCTTCGGCTCGCCCTGGCCAACGTTCAGGCGGCCACCGGTTCGCTGGCGGAAGAAATGGACGCGGCGCGAGCTGGCGCATTAATGGGCAAGGTGCACGGCGCCGTGGACACCGTCAATGGCAGCCTGAACACCGTTTCGCGCATCGTTGCTTCAACCGAAACGCCAATCAATCAAACCCTCAGCCACGTTGCGTCGACCGCAAGCAAGCTTGACACGCAGGTTATGGAAAACATTGTTCAGCAGACCGACCCGGCCAATGTCGAGGGACTTATCGCGCGGGTAAATGCGGCCGCGGCGCGGCTCAACGAGGCCCTTGCGGACGTCAAGTATGTGACCGGCACCACGCGCGAAGTGCTGGTGCTCAATCGCGACAACATCAACAAGATGCTGCTCAACTTCAAGGAGACATCGGACCATATCAAGGGAACGGCCAAGTTCCTGCTGGAACGGCCCTGGCGGGCGTTTGTCGCCCCGAGCGACAAGGAGAATCGTCAGCACCTGATCTTCGATGCGACCCGCAATTTCGCCGAAGCCGCCAATCGACTCGACGACGCGTCCGCGCAACTCAACGCGCTGGCCGAGCTGCACAACGGCCAGATTCCCGCCGACAACGCCGATCTGGTCCGGCTGCGCAGTGATCTTGAAGCCACGCGCAACAAGTTCAAGCAGGCCGAAGAGCAGCTCTGGCGCGAACTCAACGTGAAGTGATTATCCCGCCGCCGACGGATCGAGTGCGTCGCGCAGGCCGTCGCCGATGAAATTAAGACATAGCAGCGTGAGCGAGAGCAGGCCGCACGGGAAGACAAGCTGCCACCAGAAGCTTTGCACCGGATTGACCGCCGTGACGCCTTCGGCCGCCAGGTTGCCCCAGCTTGGCATCGGCGGCTGAATGCCGATGCCCAGAAAGCTCAGAAACGACTCCTGCAAAATCGCCTGCGGCACGGTCAGCGATGCATACACGATGATCGGGCCCATCAAATTGGGCAGCAGGTGCGAAAAGAAGATCCGCGTGCGCGGCAGGCCAAGCGCCCGCGCCGCCTCGATGAACGGACGCGTCTGCAG
>CAYXEY010000505.1:0-4428 GCA_964464105.1 uncultured Planctomycetaceae bacterium | reverse complement strand
GGCTTCCGCCCGAAGATCGACCGTCGCCGCGGCATCGAGGCCACCCTCGCCTGGCGGACCGCGCTTCCCGAAGCCGCATAAGGCCCACCCGCTACGCGTGCGAGTCCGGATAAGCACTGTGGCCGCATCGTGCGCACTGTCTATATTCCCCAATCGGTCCACGACGCATTGACGGATTACTTTCGAACCATCCGCCCTCGCTGGCTGCCATCCAACACGCGACGCGACGATCGCGCCAAGCCGGTCTTCTATCACGAGCGCGGACGGCCGTTCGAGCGCACCGGCCTCTATCGTCGCGTGGTGCGCATCCTTACCGAAGCGGGACTCGGCAAACGGGCCAGCGTGCAACTGCTGCGGCACACCTACGGCTACCTGGCCTATCGCAACACCGGCGGCAACCTGCTGTTCGTGCAGCGGCAGCTGGGCCATGCCCATCCCATGATTACGAGCGTCTATTCTCAGTTCGTCGAGGAGTCCTATGGGGACCTGGCCGATCGAGTGGCAAATTCATTCACCACTGTCGCGCCTCGGCGCAAATCGAAAGGAGTATTACATGTCCGTAAATGACCCGTTTGATCGCGAAATGCTTGAGATGATCACCGATGTGCTTGCGCTCGACGCGGGCGAGGTGACGCCAGACAAGACCTGGTTTCATGATCTGGATGCGGAATCGATCGATCTGCTTGAGCTTTCGTTCCGCAGCTCGAAACAGTTTGGCGTCAACGTCCCGCTTCAGAAAATGATGGACCAAAAACTTTTAGAAACCGATGAGCAAGGCGTGCTGACTCCGCGCGGACTGGACGCACTCCGGACACAGTTCCCATATCTCGACCTCACCGAGTTCTCCCGGGATCCGCGGCTCACGCGCATCGGCGAGATTCTTACCGTTCGGGCGATAATTGAGTTTGTGAGGAAGTGTGTTGCCGAGGGCAGCCCGGCGGGCACGCCATCGACTGCGAATTGATGGGGGGCCATGGCGACGGCCTTTGCGTCGCCATGCGGCATGCGCGTAGGATCATCGCATGAAGCGAACCAGGGCCAACACAAAGCTCTCGCATCTCAACCCGCGCGGCGAGGCCCGCATGGTCGATGTCTCGGCCAAGCCCGTGACCCTGCGCCGCGCGATCGCTTCGGCGGAGGTGCGCATGTCCGCCACGACCCTGCGGATGATCGCCGATCAGAAAATGCCCAAGGGCGACGTCTTTGCCGCGGCGCGTATCGCCGGCATCGCCGCCGCCAAGCAAACCTCGAACCTCATTCCCCTTTGTCATCCGCTCCCAATCGAGGCGGTCGATCTTCGGATTGAGCCGCAGCCGCCCGATCGCGTGCGCATCACCGCCGAGACGCTCGTGCGCGCCCGCACCGGCGTGGAGATGGAGGCGCTCACCGGTGTCTCCGTCGCGGCGCTGACGCTCTATGACATGTGCAAGGCGGTCGATCGCGGGATGACCATCGGGCCGATTCAGCTTGAGGAGAAGTCCGGCGGCCGGTCGGGAACCTGGCGCCGTTCATCGCCTCGGCGATCAGCGGGCAAATAGCAATCCAGTCAACAGACACGAGCATGGCCGCCAACGGCCGCGGCCATCCCACCCAATTCCGAAAGCAACCCCGAAAAAATGGCTTAAATTCCAATCGCCGCGCTTTTTTCAAATCCTGTGAAAGCCCGCCGCAGCCTCTTCGATCCCGCCCGCCCCTCCTCTACAATTCACCACCCGGACACGCCCCGCCGCGCGGGTCCGCGAAAGCAAGCGCCATGAACACCGCAGTCATCACGTCTGACCCTGTCTCCTCCGCGCTGGAGCGCGCCCTGGCGATCTTCGATCGCGAACTGGCCTCGGACCTCGACTGCGTCAATCAGTTGACCCAGCACATCCAGCGCTATCGCGGGAAGCTGCTTCGGCCGCGACTGCTGCTGCTGGCCGGACAGGCCTGCGGCGAGCTGAGGCCTGAGCACGAAGTGCTGGCGGCGACCGTCGAAATGGTGCACATGGCCACGCTGGTGCACGACGACGTGCTCGACGAGGCCGATGTGCGCCGACACGGCGCGACCGTGAACCACATGAGCGGCAACGAGGCCGCCGTGATGCTGGGCGATTACCTCATCTCCCACGCCTACCATTTATGCAGCAGTCTGGATACGACGCTGGCCGCGCGGCGCATTGCCGGCGTGACCAACACGGTCTGCGAGGGTGAACTTGCGCAGATCGCCGCCCGCGGGCGGATCGATCTGAGCGAAGCGGAGTACCTCGACATCATCGCCCGCAAGACGGCAGCGCTGACCGGCGTATGCTGCGAACTGGGCGCGGCCTTCGCCGGCGCGGACACGGCGCTCATTCGCCACATGACCGCTTTCGGCGCCGACCTGGGCATGGCCTTTCAGATCGTGGATGACCTTCTCGACCTGACGGGCACGGAACGCGAGACCGGCAAGAGCGCCGGTCGCGATGCCGATCTCGGCAAGATGACCCTGCCGGCGATTCGATTTCTGGCGACTGCGGACGAGGCCACACGCACTCAGCTTGTTGAAAAGCTTCGCTCAGCCGCAGATACAACGGCCACGCTTCGCAAGGTGCTCGCCGGATCGAATGCGATTGAATCGTCCCTGGCCACGGCGGATGCGTACGTGCGCTCAGCCTTGGCGCACCTGCACCACGCCCCAGCCTGCGAGGCGCGCGACACGCTGTCCGCGGCAGCCCGTCAAGTCCTCAGTCGCCGCAATTGATCGCCGTATTCTGGCCCGTAATTACGCTTGAAATCTAAAATCTCAGATCTGAGATTTGAATTTTGAGAATCGCTCTAATCCGAATTGAAATCTGAAACCACCCCTGTTTACACGACACTCGTCTCTTTGATGAGCCCCTCGCGCTGATACACCTGCCAGTCCCGCATGCCGAAGCGCCTGGACTCGTGCAGGGCCTGGGCGACCTTGGCGTCAATACGTTCGTGCCCCCCCGTGGCCCCGCTCGCCGCGTGCTCAGCGGTGATTCGAGCTCGTAGCGCCGCTTCGTCTTTCCCCGCCGCAATGCGCTCGTGAATTTTCTTCTCAGCAAGCTCCAAGTAGCGAACGCCCGCCGCCGGGTCGCGGCCCAGCAAGTGCCGACAGCACCACGCGTCGCTCGCCAGTTGATCCACGCTGGCCACGATGGCCGGACGACCGGTCACGCCGCCTACGGCCACGTCCTCCAGCTTGCCGCCGGTGGGCCCGTTCTTCATCAAGACACGCGTCGCATCGACCACTATCAGCGTGGGGCTCATCATCATGCCCAGATCGCTGACGATGTTGTGAATCGCCTGATGGAACTGGTTTCGCCGTCCGCAGAGCAGTCCGTACCAATTCTTCATCGACATGCTGGCGAAGCAGAGGTTGTGGTCCTTGATCGGCGGCAGGCCGATGACCTTGTCGGCCAGCTCCAAAGGACGATAGAAGACCTCCCACGTGCCGAGGGCCTCAAAATCAGCCGGACGCGGATCGCGATCGCGAATGGCCACCGGAGCGAACATGGCGTTCGACGGCAGTATTAATTCCGCCCCCTCGCTCTCGGTCGCATGCTTGATGCGGCTCTTGGCGAAGCAAGGCTCGGGCTTCTCGATCGGATTGTCGGCCACGATGATTCGCTTCGCCCCGGCCGAGCGGCACAGCCGGATCATCTCGGCCAGCACGTCGGGATTCGTGGTCGCCCCCATCCGCGGACCGCGATCGAACGCGACATTCGGCTTGATCAATACCGTGTCGCCCTTCGAGATGAACTTTTCAATGCCGCCCATGGGACCCAGGGCGGCCTGGATCATCTTTTGAATGGTCTCGCGCGGAATCTCGCCGGACGCGTCCGCTCCGCCGTGAGCCACGCTGATCATCGGCGTGGATGCGCCATAGTTGTCGTGAATCGAGGCGAAGTAGTTCTTCAGCGTCCGCGGCGGATAGACCGGCAGTCCGGCATCGCCCACGGGGTCGTACAGGTGTTTCGCTGCCCAAGCAGACCCGGCAATGACCGCGGCCACTCCACCGACCCTGGCGATCATCTCGCGCCGCGTCACGCCGGGCTTCGGAGTTGGTTCTTGATTGGACACCGATTTGCACCTGCTTCCGTTGGCGCCACGGGCGAAGGGTCAGGGCGCGACAGCGTCGCGAAGCGATTGCACGCGTTTCCGCGCGATCTCTACATTCGGCGCGGCATTCGTCCCACCGAAATATCGACCCTTCCAGAAAATTATATCAAACTCGCCGCTGATATCCCCTTCCGCGTAGCCGCCCTCGTCGTTTTCCTCACGGGCGAGCATTTTTCCGCCCAGAGACTCCATCGATTCAGCATATTTCTTGAAGACCGCCGCTGACGCTCTGGCATCGGCGGCCTGATGGATAAACAGAACAGTCTCGAATGGCATTAAGTTAAGCCGCATGTATATTCTCCAAAAGAGCTTGGCGTAATT
>CAYXEY010000504.1:0-4435 GCA_964464105.1 uncultured Planctomycetaceae bacterium | reverse complement strand
GTTCGTCATACTGCCGCCGATTGCCGCGGCGATTTACGCCCGCATCGGACGCAACCCCATTGCCGGCGTGGCCGCGGCCTTCGCGGGCGTCGGCGGCGGATTCTCAGCCAACCTGCTGCTCAGCCCGCTCGACCCGATGCTCGCCGGGATCACGCAGGAGGCGGCGCGCATCCTCGATCCTGGTTACACGGTCCGGGCCACGGCGAATTACTTCTTCCTGTCTACATCAGTCGTGCTCCTCGTGATTGTGGCCACCTGGGTCTCGAAGCGATTCGTCGAACCGCGCCTGGGGACCTGTCCGACGCCGATCATCGAATCGACCGAACCGATCACCCCCCGGCAAAAGCGCGGACTGCTCGCGGCCGGCGTCGTCGGCTTCTTGTTCATCGTCCTGGTGATGCTGATGACCGTGCCCGAAGGCGGCCTCCTGCGCGACCAGGAGAAGAGCCTGAAGCCGTTCTTCGATTCGCTGATCGCCCTGATCATGCTGCTGTTCATGCTCTGCGGCCTGGCGTACGGACTCGTCGCACGCACGGTCCGCAGTGATCGTGATGTGGCCCGCATGATGTCGGAAACCCTGGCAACGATGGGCAATTACATCGTTCTGGCCTTCTTCGCATCGCAGGCCCTGGCGTTGTTCAAATGGTCGCAGTTGGGGCCCATCCTCGCGGTCGAAGGTGCCACCGTCCTTAAGAAGGCCGATTTCGACGGCATTCCGCTGTTTCTCGGCGTCATCCTGATCACCACCACGATCAACCTGATCATGGCCAGCGCCTCGGCCAAGTGGACCATGATGGCCCCAGTCTTCGTGCCCATGATAATGGTGATGGGTTACGCCCCCGAGACCACGCAGGCGCTCTATCGCGTCGGCGACTCGGTGACCAATATTATTACACCGTTGTCTTATTACTTGCCGAGCATCGTCGTCCCGTTGTGCAGGCGATACGACCCCAAGGCCGGACTCGGCACGGTGATTGCCATGATGCTGCCGTATTCGATCGCCTTCGGCCTGGTGTGGACGGTATTGTTGATCGTATGGTTACAACTGGGCTGGCCGGTCGGGCCGGGGGCGCCGCTGAATTATGCGATTGCGCCGTGACACCCAACGGGGAACTCGGATGTCGGAACGCGGAACGCGGAACAAAAGACAGGGTCTCAGTTCGCCGTTCCGACTTCCGCGTGCCGCGATCCGCGTTATTCGATCTCCGGTTCTTTGTATTCCGTGCCCAGCAGCTTGCTGGCGTGTTCCATGAGCCGCTCCATGCTGAAGGGCTTGTGCACATAAGCATCGACACCCAGGTGCCGGGCGTACAGCTCGTGGCGCTTGCCTTCGTTGGCCGTCATCATAATGACAAACGGCTTGACCCCCGATTCCTTGTTGGGCTTGATCTGCTCCAGCACAAGGAACCCGCTCCGCCGCGGCAGCATCATGTCGAGGATGATGAGATCGGGGTTGAGCCTGCGGGTCATCTCGACCGCCTTGTTGCCGTCGTTGGCCGTGCTGACGTTGGCCCCGCTTTGCTTGAAGGCAGTCTGTACAGCCGACAAAACCTCCATGTCGTCATCCACAATGAGCACGTTGTTGCCGTTGAAGCTTGCGGGCATGGGGTTGTCTCCGAGGGTTGCAGTTCAGGTGGGCCTTTTTCTCTATTTGCTGCAGCCGATTATAGGAGGCCCGGTTCGAACCGATCAAGCAAGGTCTGTCGGATATACTGTCGCACATGTTTTGTTATCGCGTCTCAGCATTCGTCGTACTCCTGCTCCTCCCGCTCTGCGCCGGCTGCCCCTCGCTGACCCCGCTGCCCTCGCAGGCGGCTGTCCGCGAAATGGTCGAGCAGGAGACCGGCCGCGAATACCTCCTCTACGTCCCCAGTATTTACAACAACCGCCGCCCCTGGCCGGTCGTAATCGCCTGCCACGGCACCGAGCCGTACGACAATCCCGATCGCCAGATGAGCGAGTGGGCCCAATTCGGCGAGGACCAGGGCATCATTGTCATCGCCCCGACGCTGCTCGCCGCCAAGGGAGACTTTCCGCCGCCGGTCGACAAGCAGATCTCCCTGCAACGCTCGGACGAGACCGCCATGCTCAACATGGTCCGCGCGATCAAGGCGAGCTATCGCGTCGCCGAGGAGCAGGTCTTCATGACCGGATGGTCGGCCGCCGCCTATGACATCCTGCACACCGGCATGAGCCACCCCGATATTTTCCGAGCCCTGCTGATTCGCCAGGGCACCTTCGACGAACGGTATGTGGATGTGTCTGACCGGCAGCTTGATCGCTGGCAGCCGATCAAGATCATCTATGGAAGCACCGACTTTCTGCGCGATCAGGCGGTGGCTTGCATCAAGTGGCTTCGCGAACGCGGGCAGTATGTGGAAGAGCTGGAGGTCGCCGGAAGCCATCGGCGTCTGGAGCCCGAGACCGCGTGGAAGTTCTTTAGAGAGGTCATGAGCAAGCGGCCGTGGATTCGGATGCGCATGTGGGCGCCCGACCCGCGGCAGCCGTTGACGCAATCGTTCGCCGTGGATGCCGTGCCGCCGGCGAAGAACGTAAAGTGGTTCTTCGGCGATGGCGCGGACTCGTTTGATGCGCAGCCGACGCACACGTACACCGCAGGCGGCGATTACGAAGTGACGCTGAACGTCGATCTCGGCGGCGGCAAGAAATTTCAACGCAAGCGAACGCTTCGCGTGTATCAGAGTGGAGCGAACTGACAAGCAACCATGCCTGCACCCCGAAGACCGATTCCCAGACGTGACGCCGCGGCCCCTCCGATTAGTCGCTCCGCGCCCCCGAACGCCGTTTCGCCGTGGGTCTCGCTGCGCTCGGCCAATTTTCATCCGTTCATCTATCAACGCATGGTCGCCGCCGCCGACCCTGCGGCGAAGCCGGGTGACCTGGTAAACGTCTATGACAAGATGGGCCATCTCTTCGGGCGCGGACTTTACAACCCGCGTTCGCAGATCACCCTGCGGATGCTGGCCCACGGCAGCGCCGCGGTCGATGACGCATTCTGGCGGGCCGCGCTCGAACGCGCCGTTGGCCTGCGCCGCACGCTCAACCTTGATGCCGTGACGGATGCCTATCGACTCGTACATGCCGAAGGCGATGGCCTCTCGGGGCTCATCGTCGAGCGCTACGCCGACTGCCTCGTCTTCGAGATCTTCGCCCTCGGCATGTTTCAACGCGTCTCCATGCTGGCCGAGAATCTCGCGGCAATCCTCGGTCCGCCGACCAGCCTCGATCGCCCGGGACGCGCCTCACCCACGTGGCGCACGATCGTCCGGGCCGATGAGCATGTTGAGCGACTGGAGGGATTCAAGGTCGGCAAGCCGAAGGCCGACGTCGACGAGCCGCGCAGCGTGGTCATTCGCGAGCACGGCATTCGCTATCGCGTCGACATGGCGGCCGGACACAAGACTGGTTTCTTCTGCGATCAGCGCGACAACCGCCGCAACTTTGCCTCCATGTGCAATGACGCGAGCGTGCTCGATGTCTGCTGTTACACCGGCGGATTCGGATTGTGCGCCAAGATCCTGGGCAAGGCCCGCGAAGTGACTTCGGTCGATCTCGACGAGGCCGCCCTCGCGACCGCGAAGGAAAATGTCAATCTCAACAACACGCGGATCAGCCTGGTGCATGCCGATGCGTTTGTCTACATGCGGCAGATGGAGACCGCCGGCCATCGCTTCGACGCCATTGTGCTCGACCCGCCCAAGCTGGCCACCAGCCGCGAGAACATCGAGGAGGCATTGCGAAAGTACCACGATCTCGCCTCGGTCGCGGCCCGCATTGTCAAACCCGGCGGCATTCTCCTGGCGTGCAGTTGCAGCGGGCTGGTCTCGCCTGCTGAGTTCGATGAGGCGGTCATGCGCGGCGTTCGACGACCGGGCCGCACGCTTCAGATCATCAACCAGACGGGCGCCGCGGCGGATCATCCAATCGCCGTGAATTGCCCGGAATCGGCGTATCTCAAATCAATTTGGTTACGGTTGTCTTAATTTGTCGGCGCAGCGGATCCGAGCCGGGCTGTCATCAGCCCGGGGTGACACCGGCAGCCCCCGCACTCAGAACTAAGGCAGTATTGCATGCACCCTCCCCCGTCACAGGCGTGAGGACACGCCGGCTCTGATCGAGAGCATTGAATAGAGACATTTCATCACGTTGGGGCCGACACGGAATCCATGATTTCCGTCAAAATGTCGTCATTCGACGCGGCCTGTCCGTCGCGGAGGTATGACTTGTTCACCACGCGGTGGGCGAAGACCGGCACGACGAGTTCCTTCACGTCGTCGGGCACGGCATAATCGCGACCGGCGAGCAAGGCCGCGGCGCGAACGGCGCGCATCATCGCGAGGGTTCCACGTGGCGAGACGCCGACTTCAAAGGCGTCGTGCTTGCGCGTCGCATCGGCGATCGCCAGGATGTAATC
>CAYXEY010000503.1:1134-4436 GCA_964464105.1 uncultured Planctomycetaceae bacterium | reverse complement strand
ATGCCCGCGCTTGTCGATGGTGACGCCGAAGACGCTGCCGAGGCCGGTGGGGTCGGCGGTCCAGGCCGGCTTGTTGAAACGAGTTGCCGCTGTCCAGTCGGTGTTGAGCGGCGCGGTCGCGCGGTTCTTCACATCGACTATCTGCAAAACCGGGTCGCCGCTTCCGGGCGGCGCGTAGCTGGTGACAGCTGCAATCTCGCCCGTGAAGGTCGCATACGCCGAGTCGTTGTAAACCGGAGCCCGGTCGTCGCAGGGATTCTCGCACTGGCATTCATCGGGAACGTTGCACTGCGGGGGGCCGGCGGGCGGCGGGGTGCAGCTCACGCCGTTGCCGTAGTAGTGACCGCTGATGGAGGTGCACTCGGCGGCGGATACGAGCACGCAGACGCCTTGACCTGCGGCGTCAAGGGTGCAGCAGGCGCCGGCGGGAATCGGATCCGGGCACGGGCTGGGCGTGCAGGGGGTGCTTGGGCCCATGAACATGCCGCCCTGATCGTGGCAGGTCTGGGGATCGGCCACGATGCACGTTCCGCCCGTAAACGGGTTGTTGATGCAGCACGCGCCGGTCGGCAGGCACGGATTAGGCGGGCCGCAATTGGTCGCCGGACCAAGCCAAACGTCAGGCGGAACGCAATCGGCCGCCGTGGTCATGGTGCAGGTTCCGCTGGGGCCGCCGGGACCGCCGCCCTGCACGTTGCAGCAGGCACCCAATTCCGGAGTGGGCCCGCATGGATTCGGCGTACAGGTCGACCCATTGCCCAGATACGTTCCGCCGGCCGTGGCGCACTCGCACTCATGAATAATGACGCATGTCGTTGATCCACCGGAATTGATGCAGCAGGCGCCGTGAATCGAGGGACAGCAGCAGCCGTGGGTGACGGAGCCGTCCGGGTTGTCGATGGAATATTGAATGCACGGCTCGTTGTTCGGGCACTGGCCGATGCAGCCGACCGCCCCGGTGGCCGTGATGTACGGTCGACACGGGTTCGACCCCTCCGGCTCGCAATCGCAGTCGGTGATCGATGCCAGTCCTCCGCCCGAGGGCACGGTAATCTGGTTGGGGTAGCAAATTTCATCAATCGTCGGGCAGCGACCCATGCAGGTTTTCATGCACGAGCCGGGCATGTCAGGATTGCACTGCGTGATGGGATCGCAGCTCGGGCCGCCGCCATCCGGGCCGCAGACACAGGAGTAGGTCAGTCTTCCGTCGGGCCAGGCAATGACCTTGGTGCTGCACACCTCGCCGGGGATCGGACAGGTGCCTTCGCACACGATGTCGTTGGACGCGGTGAGTCCGACATGACAGACAGTGTCGCTGCTGACGCATTCGCATTTGGTGACGCGCGGCGTGTCGCCCGGCAGCACGGTGATCTCCACAGGAATGCAGACCGATCCTGGCGGGCATGTATTCGTGCAGCCCGTGCCCGCAGCGTTGGGCGCGCAGCCCGGTGGCGTTCCAATATGCACCCAGCGAATGTCGTCGATGGAAATATACGATTGTACGAATCCGTTGGCGCCCACGCCGAAGGTGAAGGTCACGCTGTTGATCGACTGACCGGCGTCGGTGAAACCGGCAAAACGCGCTCCGATGGTGGCGGGCATGGGAGTCGACTGCGGCGCCGGGTCGTTGTAATTCAAAGACAGGGTCGCGTTCTGCATGGTGTTGCCTTCGCCGGTCGCATAAAGCGAGAACGCCTGGATCGGCGTGGTGAAGGAGAACGTGTAGCTGATCGATGCGTTGTGTGGTTGATTGACCAGCGAGCAACGGATCGCGCCGGCGGGCGTGACGTTGAATCCGTTGGCCGAATCCTCCGGCAGGGGGTTGCCGTTGTTTGCGATGGTGAATGGCTGCGTCGCGACGCTGGCCGTCAGCGTGACGCCCTGGCCAAGGTTGAGCGTGGTGTAGGTCGTCGCGCTCGGCGCGGGCACCGGCGGGCTTTCAAAGTTGATGATGTTGACCGTGCCAAGGCCAGATGCCGCCGTCGTCCAATTAGCCTGAGCCGCATTGCAGTTGGGTCGCTGACCGACCGGTCCGACGAATGGGTCGAAGCCGACGTAGTTGATTTGCGCTTGCGTTGTCGACGCCAGACAAAACAGCGTGACGACTGCCAGTGAAATTCCGATTCGAACGCCCATCCGATCGTCGGTCACGTTTAGCTCCTTGGCTCTTTGAATTTCCACCCCGTCCCCCGCGGCGATCTGCTGCACATCCCACGACGCCAGGCGCAGGCGCTTGTCCGCCAACGGGAGCGCGCGTTTCTGAATGCAGAATACCCGGGCTATGGGCTGGAGCGATGCGATTCGTGCGCAGGAATCTCGGATCCGCGCGCACCTCCTCCGGCAAGAGTCCGGAATTGTCATCCAAACCTCCAGATTGACCGAAAATGACGCTGATTTTTATCCCCCAGAGGTCGCCAACGCCGGTGCTTCCGCGAACGTAAGCATTTTGATACAATGGGTTTATGCCAAATGCAGGCGATGCGGCGACGTCCGCCGCATCTATTACTACTACTGAGCTTCTCGACGGGCTCTACCAGTCCGGCAACCGCTCGGCCTGGACCGAGTTCGACAACCGCTATCGCCCGATCCTGGTCGGCTTCCTGCGGCGAATGGGGATCAACGATGCCGATGCCGCCGACGTGGCCCAAGAGACACTCGCCCGCTTCGTGCAGGATTACCGCGCCCGCAAGTACGACCGCGGAAAGGGCCGGCTCCGCTCCTGGCTGATCGGTATTGCCCGCTGCCGGCTGGCCGATCTGCAGCGCGACGTGGGCCGCCGGGCTGTCATGCATGGCGAGTCCGCCATCCTGGGGCTGCCGGACGATTCCAATGACGAAGCCCTCTGGGAAGTCGAAGAGCGGCGGATCATCTTCGAGCAGGCCGTCCGCGAGCTGCGCGAGACCACGCGGTTTAACGAGCGCACCATTGAGGCTTTCGAGCGCGTGGTGCTCAAGCACGAGCCGGTGGAGGCGGTCGCGGCTCAGACGGGTCTTTCGCCGCAGGAAATCTACAACGCAAAAAATCGCGTGGTGGAGCGCCTCCGCGAGATCGTCAAGCGCTACGAGGTGGATCCGCTGGAATCGCGGTAGCCGCCGAATAGCGTCAATCAAGCGGACTGGCTGGGATTATTGACGCCTGTCGCACACAGAATCACCTGGCTGGCACGTGATTTTCCACAAACGCCCGCAATTCAGCGGAAATCTCCTCAATCTGCGTATTTTTCCTCAGCGACCCGTTTTTGGGGGGCTGTTGCGTTCGCCAACGATGCTTGATGGCAGTGGCACATGGCGTGCTTTGAGGCA
>CAYXEY010000503.1:0-1124 GCA_964464105.1 uncultured Planctomycetaceae bacterium | reverse complement strand
GATCCGCTGCAACGACCCAGCACAGAAAGCAGGTGAGACCCATGACCCGGATGAATCGCGTATCGGTCAATTTACTGATCGAGCTGGCGACGTTCGTCACGCTCCTGGCGATGATCGCAACGGGCCTGGTGATGAAGTTCGTCCTGCCTTTTGCGGACAGCGATCCGCTCCATCGCGGGTGGGCCGTATGGGGATGGGGACGGCATCACTGGGGCAATGCGCACTTTTATCTGGCGATGTCCGCGGTGACTCTGCTTTTGGTTCATTGGGCGATTCACTGGAACTGGCTCTGCCACACGGTCTATCGCCGATTTCATCGACCCGATGAAGCGACCGAGGAGTCGCCGCCAGTGATGCGTCATGGCTACGGCGTGATTTTTGTGATGGTGGTCATGCTGGCCATCGCCACGTTCTTTATCGCCGCGGGGCGCGGGCTTCGGACCGAAATCGGGGCCGAACGCGATATGCCGCCGCACGCCAGGCAGTTGTCAAATCCATAGAGACCCGGGAAGAGAACACACAGAAAAAGGGGGAATTCAGCTTCGCTCAATTTCAGCGTCTGATTGTCAAACGGTGCGAAACAGGTTCTTTTGGGGCGCCCTTCGTTTTCTTGCCAGAATCCCAGTAGCCAATTTGCGTTTCTGGCCGTCCTCCATCGAGAGGTCACGGTCATGAACGCCAGCGCCACTTTCGATTCATTATGCCGGCCAATCGGTTCGCGAATCCCGCCCATGGCGTGTGTGGTGAGGTCGTTCCTTATTTTGGCGATGCGCTATCCACCGTCCTTCCCGACCCTCCAGGCCGGCTGGTGGTCGTCGCCATCCCCTTCATTGAACCGGGAACTGGTCATGGGAAGCTGATGAATGGGTCGTTCGCCCGCACTCAAATTCCGTGCCATACCCGACGACCGTGCGTCGGATGGTCGGGTTTTCAGCGAACCTGCAGTCTCGGACCCCTCCGATTCGGCTGTATCAGCGTCTCCGATGCTAGCGAGACCGGCCCCGCGGCTGAAAAAAAACAACAAAATAGTTCGCCAGCCTGGAGATTCCGGCCAGTCGTGCGGACTCCATGGGGAGGAACTGCGCCTGTTACGCGCCCGGATTCGCAAGCGGAGGAGAGCCAGC
>CAYXEY010000502.1:0-4438 GCA_964464105.1 uncultured Planctomycetaceae bacterium | reverse complement strand
GGCTGAAGCGCCTGCTCGACCTGCTCAAGCCGCAGGACAAGGTGCGCATCCGCTATCAGGAAGAGGGCAGCGAACTCGACCTCGATGTCGCGATCCGTTCGCTGATCGATTTCAAGGGCGGGGCGATGCCCGATCCGCGCATCAACATGAGCCACCGCACCGACGGCCGCAACATCGCAGTGCTGCTGCTGGTCGACCTCTCCGAATCGCTCAATCAGAAAGTCGGCGCCGGCGGGACGGCAGGAGGCGGACAAACCATCCTCGAACTGAGCCAGGAAGCGGTATCGCTGCTGGCCTGGGCGATCGACCGCCTCGGCGATCCGCTCGCCATTGCGGGTTTCCACTCCAATACGCGCCACGAAGTGCGCTACCAGCACATCAAGGGATTCTCGGAGCACTGGAACGATGAGGTGAAGGCGCGCGTTGCGGCGATGGAAGCTGGCTACTCGACACGCATGGGTGCAGCCCTGCGCCACGCCGGCCACTATTTGTCGGCGCGCAAGGCCGACAAGCGCATCCTGCTGCTGCTCACTGATGGCGAACCGGCCGACATCGACGTCACCGACCCCGAGCACCTGCGCGCCGATACCAAGAAGGCGGTCGAGGAACTCGACACGCAGGGCATCACCACCTTCTGCCTGTCGCTCGACCCTCAGGCGGACGAATATGTGCGCGAAATTTTTGGCAATCGCTGGCGCGTGCTCGATCGCATCGAACGGTTGCCCGAACAGTTGCCGATGCTGTATCTCAGCCTGACGTCCTGAATAGACAGCAGGTTGCGCTCAAGACTCGTCCGTCCGAGTGGGGGGCTCGCCAACGGCTGGACCGGTAACGCCGTCGAAGCCCAAGGACGACAGCGTCTTGAACTCCGCAGGCGTGCGTACGCCCACGGCGATGACGAGAATACCGAGGTTGTGCGCCATTCTGCATAGCCCAGCCAGAAATTCGCGATTGCCCTCGTTGCTGTCGATGTCGCGCACGAACTGGCCATCGATCTTGACGTAATCGACTCCGAGGGCCGCGAGTTTGTCGGCCGCCGCCAACTGTCGCCCGAAATTTTCGATGCCGATCCGGCAACCGAGTGCCTTGAGGCCGCGTACGAGTTCCTGGAAGGCGTCGAAGTGGATGACGGTTCCGTGCTCGGGAACCTCGATCCATAAGCGGTCGCAGATCGCTGGGTGTGCGGCAAGCAGCTTGACCAGCCGCTGGCGGGATTCGGGCGAGGCAACGGTATCCGGGGTGAGGTTGATGGCCAGATGCCCGTTTTCGCGCTGCAATGCTTCGAGCGCAAGTTTTGCCACTTCGAGGTCGAGTGGTGCGACCAGTTTCAGACGTGCGGCGAACGGCATGAAATCGCCGGCTGGGTGCCAGGGGCCATTGCTTTCGGTGCGCAGGCGGATCATGCCTTCGCGGTGCAGCAATACCGCATCGCGCGTTCCGACGACCGGGAAATTGACCAAGCCGATACGCTCCTCCCTGAGCGCCTCGGCAATCAGGCCACGCCAGCTTTCGGCCGGGAGGGCTGCGGCTGCGGTTCCAATGGCTTCATCAACGACTACGGCATTGGCGCCCCGGTTTTCGGCCAGGGCGAGCAGGCGGTCGCAACCGGCGAGCACCGTACCGATATGATCGCCGCGCCGGTAATGCAGTGCGCCAATGGCGAAGAGATCGCCGATCGCCGCGAAGTTGCGATCGCGCAACGTGAGCAAGTCCGTCGCCATTCGATGCGCCAAAGTGTTCGCTTCGGGAAGATTGGGGGCGAGAATGGCCAAGTCCGAGCCGTTGAGTCTGGCCGGCAACCATGCCTCCTGACCGATGCAAAGGGTTTTCAGTATGGCGGCGATGGCGCGCAGCAGCCGATCGGTCTCGCCGTGGCCGAGGAGGCGATTGATTTCTCCAAGATTGTCGAGACGCAGCAGCACCAAGGCGCCATAGGCGGCCGATTCGTCGCTTTCCAGTGCTTCGCGCAAGCGACTCATGAAATGGTCGCGGTTTGGCAGGGAGGTGACGATGTCGTGATTGATCTTGTCGCGCAAAGCGTCGAGGCGAGCGGCTTCCTCGGCGAACATTTGCCGCAGACGGGCGACCATGCCGTTCATTGCGGAAACGACGCTTTTGAGCTCGGGAACTTTCGGTTCGTTGACGCGAATGAAGCGGCGTTCGGCGATAGCGTGCGCCTGATCGACGACCTGGTCGAGCGGTCGGGTGATCAAGCGCAGCATCAGGGTGGCGAGCAGGCCGGCCAACACACCGCCGGACAAAAACCAGCCGATCAGTTCCAGAGTGCCGCGCCAAAGATCCCGGTAGGCGAACTTGCTGTGACTCGCCAGTGAGATGCTGCCGTATTGTTTCCATCCCTCCGCGATATGGGCGATGCCCGGTTCGACACGGATCGGAAGCAATCCGACAAACCAGGCCGGCGCGCCCAGGTCAATATCGGCGGGAGCGATGCGTTCGACAATGACTTTCCCGGCGGGGTCGATGAGCCGAATCGCCTGATAGTGGCCGTTGTCGAAGAGCGCGGAGAGCAGTAACTCCATCGTGACCAGATCCTTGTCGACCTGTTGCGACATCGACAGGGCGAGTGCCGTGGCGTTATCCTGGTTTTTGATGAACAACTGTTTCTCGATATAGCTGCGTGCCGTTAGCGTATTGACCAGCAGGCTGCCAAAGAAGGCGGCAAGAGTGAGGCTGATAACGGTGAGCCAGATGCGTTTGAAGAGGGACATGCTCAGTCCTCCGGTGAATGGATGGAACGACTCATTCGAAACCTTCCGCCTGCATGCGGGCGATCAGATCGCGCCAGCGCGAGAGTTTGGCGGTGGAACTTGTGGCGCTTTTTTTTTCGCTGACACCGGTGCCGGTCCATAGACCTTCGTTGTTGAAGCTGAAGATGGGGATCAGATCGTTGCGTCGCGAAGCAGGGCGAACCTCGGTGACCAGATTGTCGAGGATGAAGGGCTCTCCGGCGGGGTCTTCGTAGTAGCCAAGAATCATGTGCGCCTGAGTGATGTCGCTATGCGACCCACCGATGCGCGCCTTGACGTAGGTGATGCGCAGCTTGTCGTTGGAGATGCCGAGACTGAGCAATGTGTAGTACTTGGCGATCGAGAAATCCTCGCAATCACCGATCCCTTTGCCCATCAATTCGAGCGGGGTCGCCCAGTAATCGTTTTCGCCCCAGATCGCGATGTCCTCGCCAAAAAGGACCCGTCGATTGAAGAACTCATTGACGCGCTTGATCTTTCCCATTGCGTCGAGCGCTGTCGCTGCCCGCATCATCTGCCGCCAATCCTGCAGCATTTGAACAGCGCTGGCGCCATAACGCGAAGCGGCCAGTGAGGCCAACTTGTCGTGATCGGGTACGGCCCAAGCAAAAAGTATGGCCATCAACCCCGTAAGCGGCAACAGTGCGATACGGTATGGAAGAGAAAATGGCATGGCCAAGCCGTATGGTCGGGAAAAAAGTAGATTGCCAATAAAATAAGTTGTTTTTGTACAATAAGCTACAAAGCAAACTTGATAAAGTATATAAAGTAAATCGTTAATGTGTCGAAATTCTGTACAGTGTTCGCAATCGACTGATTGATGTCCGGCGGCGAAAGGATAAAGCTTTGATGGAGGCAACAATGAAACATTTTCGTTCGATGAGCATGATTGCTGTCGCGCTAGGGTATGCCATGATTTGGAGCGAAGGTGTTCTTGCGTACGATTTGAAAGAGGCGGCACAGGAGGCGGCCCTGAAGAATCCCGAAGTGATGTCCCGCTGGCATGCCTACCACGAGGCGACCGAGAATATCGATGTTGCAACGGGGGGGTACTTTCCCAAAGTCGATATTAGTACCGGCGTCAAGCGTGAGCGCCTGACGGAGCCCGATACACCCACGCGTCGTTACACGACACGCGGAACCTCCCTTTATTTGCAGCAACTGCTCTTCGACGGATTCGCCACGCAAAGCGATGTCGAGCGGTTGAGCTATGCCCAGCGTGTGCGTTATTTCGAGTTGATCGATGCCACGGCGACGACTGCCCTCGAAGTGGTACGGGCCTATAACGATGTATTGCGCTATCGCAAACTTGTCGATTTAACCCAGGAAAATTACATCCAGCACCGGGCGATTTACGAACAGATCGCCCGACGCGTAAAGGCCGGCGTTGGACGCAAGGTGGATCTGGAGCAGGCCGGTGGCCGTCTGGCGTTGGCCGAGTCGAATCTGTTGGTCGAATCCAGCAACCTGCACGATGTGAGCATGCGTTTTCAGCGCATTGTCGGCAAAATGCCCCCTGCCGAAATGAAGGAGCCTGCGCCACTTGATAAAGAGACTCCCAAAACCCGGACAGATGCCTTGATGGTAGGCTACAAAAGTAATCCCGCCATTCTGGCCGCCCAGGAAAACATCGTGTCCTCGATGGCCGAAGCACGCGGCACCAATGCCGC
>CAYXEY010000501.1:868-4438 GCA_964464105.1 uncultured Planctomycetaceae bacterium | reverse complement strand
ATGCCGCGCAGGCTCTGCGTTCCATTCGGAACAATGACGGCATCCGGGTCGTGGGTGCCGTTCAGTTCCGATGCACGGTTGAACATCACCAGTTGCTGGCCGTTCGAATCGACCACGAAGAGATGATTACCCGCGTCGACATGCACATCCGACACGACGGCGTTCTGAATCGCCGGACTCCAGATCTGTCGCGTGGCATCCACCTGTCCGTTCAGTGAAGCCGCTGCCGCGAAGACCGAGACGCTCTGCGATCCGGCGCAGGCGACATACAGCTCGCCCGACGGCATCAGCCGCATGCCGCGCGGGTTCATAAGCGCATAGGACGTAAAGCGCCGCACCGGAGTCGCCGGCGTGGCCAGTCCCAGCTGCGACGCATTGGCATAGACCGAAACACTACCGGGAAAATCATTGAAGTTGCCGACGAACAGAATGTCATTGGCGCGATCATAGGCCAGGGCCTCGGGGCCATTCAGCTGCGCGTCTGGATTGGTGACATAGCGCTGCGGCGTCACGTTGCCGGTGGCGGTCAGTGCGTCGTAGAATCCGGCGATGCGATTGTTGCCGCCGTTCGTGACCACGAGGCCGTTCACGCTGTCGAGCACCAGATCAACCGGCGACGTGAGCCGGCTGTCGGGGCCTTTCAGCAGCGTGCGAACAGAAAGAGGCACCGCTGTCGTCGATGGGCACCTGAACGAAACCACGCTTCCCTCATCGGAATTTGCGACGAAGAGAATAGGGGCCGCCTTCACTGTCACCTTCACGTTGGATGTGGCGGAACCGTTCGCCGAGCTGACGACAAGTTGAAACGCCAGCGATCCACTGGTGTCCGGCGATATGAACGACGCGTTCAACGAAGTGGAATCAGCAAGCGTGACCGGTGTGCCCGAAGTCTGTGTCCACTGATAACTGAGGGGCAATCCCATCGGCCCGGAAGCCTGTCCGGTCAGCGTGACCGTGATGCCATCCTCAACGGTTTGATCCGCTCCGGCATTCGCCGTGGGCGGCGGATTCGCGGGCGGATTGTTGACCGGAGGTTTTGGATTCGCCGAACCAGGATCATTTGGCCCACCGCCAGTGGGAATGGCCCCATTCCCGCCGACATTGGGATCAACCAGGTCTCCCGTCTGAGTGCCGCAGCCGACCGTCAACACGGCCGAAACCAGGGCCACGATCGTTGCGCTGCTGATTTTCTTTATCTGTCGCATTTCGAAATCTCCAGGATTCGCGAGGTGTCAAGACAAGCAGGCCGGCCCGGGAGCCGGCGCTCATCTCGACAATCAATGAAGCGGGGATTCGCAGTCGGAATACACGCCAAGCCGGGGCATGCGACCTCATAAGCAGGAATGCCCCGTCGATCGCGGAGGAGCGAAGGACGGGGCACTCGTCTTAGATAGACGTCAAATTAGTCGGCCGATTACGGGCAGGCTGGCGGCGCCAACAGCCGGCTGACGAACTCAGCGCTATCCTGCGAATTGATGATCGAGTCCGCCACTACATCGGCACAACCACAGGTTGGCGTCGGCGGGCCGCCGGCCGCGGCCGTGAGGCATTCGATGAAGCGACGCACGTCGGCGCCGTTGATTGCGAAGTTGCCATCCATGTCGGCCGGACAACTCTGGCATCCGGGCGCGGGCACAGGCGTGGCGATGGCGACGCCGCTGCGGCCGTTGGCCAGTTGGTAGAAAAAGCCGAGTTGCCCGGCGTCGTTGAGCGCATCCCGGCCGATGGCGAAGCCGACTACCGTCGAGCCGAAAAGCGCGTCACCGGTGTGGAGCACCGGAATCGTCGTGGTCCCATCGCCGATCAGGAGCGCCCGTCCGCCCGCCTGGTAGCCCGCGTTGAAGGCCACTCTGCCCGCCGAATCGATCGGGGCGTGGTCGACGAAGCCGATGTAGGTCGGGCCTCTTAGTGCAATGGTCGTGGTCGTCGTCCCATCGCTGACGAAAATTCCGTGGCCATTCGAGTCCAGATCCGAGAGGAAGCACAGCTTGCCCGCCGCGTTGATCGAGGGATCGGTGAAATTTTGGAACGTCGGGCCACTGCTCAGGGCAATGGTCGTGGTCGTCGTTCCATTGCTGGTAAAGAGTCCCCCGCCGCCTCCCGGGCCCTCTGCATCCAATTGCGCCCAAAAACCCAACGTGCCCGCCGTGTTGATCGCGGGATGGGGACCAAAGTTCCTGAAGACCGGGCCGCTCGTCAGCGCGATGGTTGTGGTCGTCGTCCCATCGCTGGTGAACAGCCCGTCGCCCCCCACATCGAGGCTCGCCAGGAAGCCCAACGTCCCCGCCGAGTTGATTGAGGGAAGAGTGAAAAAGCTGAACGTCGGGCCGCTCTCCAGGGCGATTGGCGTCGTCGTTGTCCCATTGCTTCGATAGAGGCCCGAGCCACCGGCGTCGAGCTCCGCCCGGAAGCCTAGCCTGCCCGCGGCATCCACCGGGACAAAGGACCCTGGCGAACCCCAGCCGAAGGAGATGTAGGGAGGGCCGGCCGTGACCGCGATGGTAGTCGTCGTCGTCCCATTACTGGTGTAGATCCCTTGCCCTCCAGCGGCAAAGTACACGCAGTAGGCCAGTGTGCCCGACGCGTTCAACGAGGGTGTAGGGCCACCGAAGAAGCTGACGGCCGGGTCGCTGGTATCGGCGACGTTGACAAAGGTGTACTGCGCCCCGGCCGTCGGCACGACGGGGAGCGCGAGCATTAATGCAGTCGCGAGTGAATGCCGACGCAAGTTGCGAGGAATGCGCGTCATAGGTCGAGTTTCCTTTTCGTTCGGATGTGTTACTCGTCACTGGCTCCCCCCGGAGCCAATCTGACGAGCAATCCGACCAAGGGCCGGGATATCCTGGCTATGGAGGAAGCGAAACCCCTTGGGTTGCATACACGCCCGATTGGCGGTTTTCTCAAAACTGTGAATGCCCCGTCAATCGCGGAGGAGCGAAGGACGGGGCATTCGAATCATTTGGAGTCAACGGCAGGTCCCACTCAGCGAATCGACACGATCTCCCCGGTTCGCGAATAGCTGCTGGTCTTGCCATTCGAATCGGTCGCAGTCACCCTGATGGTGAATGATCCGAACCCGTAGATGCGACAACCCAGGTAGGTTCCCACCGCGTTGCTGGGTGCGATGTTCCATGAAATGCTTCCCGAGGTAGGGATGAATTCCCAGGTCAGCGCGCTTCCCGGCAGAACACCATCCTCTGGGTCGATTCCACTCGCAAGGAACACGGTGTCCTGGTAATACCGACCGGTACCCGGCTCGGGGCCGCTGCCATAAGGGTCGTAGTCAAGCGGGTAGATGTAAACGCTGGGAGGAATTCCATCCGGCGGCGGGGGCTGAATGGTGACCGCGATGGTCGACGTCGCGGTCGCGCCTTCGGGATCTCGCCCGGTGAGCGTAATGTTATGCGTGCCGAGGGCGGTCAATATCGCCGTGGGGGCGCGGCCGGTCGCGATCTGTCCGACGCGGTCCGATCTCCAGATCAGCGACGAATCTGGAAGCGCCGCACTCGTCTCCAGGTCATAGTTATACGAATCAAAAAATATGGTCTGGCCGGCGAAGTAGCTGGCACC
>CAYXEY010000501.1:0-858 GCA_964464105.1 uncultured Planctomycetaceae bacterium | reverse complement strand
GTCCGGGGCCTCGATCAATACGCGCGGCAGTGAATTGGGCAGCTCGAAGACGACGGTCTGCGACACGACCACGCCATGCCGGTCGGTGGCGGTGCAGGTGATGTTGTGCCGGCCATAGCGCAAGTCATCGCGTCCGACGACTGTGCCGTTGCCCAGGAATCCCTGGACGTCGCTGGACCAGGCGACGGCAGGCGTGCCGTCTTCGGCATCAGTAGCTGTGCAGGAGAGTGTAACGCCCCTGCCGGTGAAACCCACGCGCTCCACCTTTACGTTCTGCAGATCTGGCGGCGTGTCGCCCAGGGCGCGAACCACGGCGGCCAATGCGTTGGGCCAGCGGCTTTCCTCGCCGGGTCCACCCACGTTGCACGTCTCCATCAGGATTCGCTCGACGCCGTTGTTATCGAGACCCGGATTGGCGGCCCAGATCAGCGCGGCCACGCCGGCGACGAAAGGGGATGCGCCGCTGGTAGCGCCGAAGGAATGTACAGTTTGTACTCGCGGGTCAGCGCCCACCCACATGAAGCCGGGGCCCCAGATGTCGACATCCTCGCTGCCATAGTTGGAGTCGGCACGCCGGTATTTTGCCTGCAGATCCAATGCGCCGACGCAGATTACGCCGCCGTTTTCGGCCGGTACATAGAAACTGTCTTCCCAGCATGCGATGAAACAGTCTTCCGAATCGATATTCGCGCCGTCGTTGCCCGCGGAGGCGAAGATCAACTTGCCCGCGGCGCGAGCGCGACCGGTGGCGAGACTGAAGGGGCCACCGACCCACGACAGGGTGGCCGGAAGCCGCTGGCCAAAGCTCAAATTGATAATGTTGGCGCCGCTGAACAAGGCGGTGCCGATCGCCTGGAT
>CAYXEY010000500.1:0-4465 GCA_964464105.1 uncultured Planctomycetaceae bacterium | reverse complement strand
AACTGGAAATTAATCGGAAATGGGGAGACAAAAAATACTTGCGCGCCGCGCAATCCCGAGAAGTGGGGAAAGCTCGCGAGAAAACAAGCGAGGCTGGCGGCTCGCCGTCTTGCCCACTCCGCAACCCTAAAATCTCTGCCGTCGAACGCAGCGCTTGCTTACAAGGCGCCCGGCTCGATGAGTCGGTGACAATCATCAATTCCAATCCCGGTGCATTCCGGGGCGAGCGCGCGGCGCGGAAGATCATAGACGCGCAAAAACTGGAAATAAGCCGGGATCGTAAACCGGGGCAGAAACGAGTTGGGGCGCTTCCAGGCTCGTGCGCCTCACTCCGGCGCGGGACGGCCAGACAGTCCCGCGCCGGAGTGATGACCGGCTGCGCTCGCAATCTCTTTCGCATCGGTGAGTTTGTTGCCATGGGCAGAGTAGGCAATGACGGCATTGGCGATGCCCGGAAAAATATTGGCGGTGTAAAATGCAGCTCTTAGCCGAACTGCTGCGAGAGCTCGCAGCGCCTATTAGCCGGGAAGAAAAGATCGAAGCGGCTATCACGCGGGCATCTCACCTGTCTGGCATTCCGTACAATCGGGTTTTCAACATTTGGTATGGGAAAGCCAAGTGGGGCGATGCGCACGAGCATGACGCAGTGGTGCGGGCCGTTGACGAGAAACGCAGAAAGGAAGCCCGCAGTGAATTGCACGAACTCAAATTGCGGCTCGCCCGCATGGAATCGCGCCTCAATCAGATGGACGCGGACTTTTATAGCGAGACGATTGACAAATTGCGGCTATCGCTGCGGCCGGCTGGGTAACTGGATGCTCGATTGGGCTGATTGGTTAACGGAGGAATGAGATGACTAGCCTCGACGCTCATTTTGAAAATCTGAGTCCTTTGCTTGACGATATCGTGGCGCGCATTGGATCGCTGAATCTCTGTGCCTACGAAACCGCGACGCTATCCGCATGGGCCGTCGCGCGCATCGCAATTGGCACGCGGATTGTAATTGCTGACCAGCAGGCGGCCGTTGAGCGGCACGTTGCAACGATCAACTAAGGAAATGGTTGATGTCAGCTAAGTTGCTCCACATCACGCCCACATCACGCCCCGTCAACTGCTCGCTGCGCAAGCCTTGCGCTCTGCGGCAAATCGATCCCGGTCCTCCCATCCCTTGGGTGCTCGCTCCAATCATCGCTCTCGGCATGGTGGCGGCAATGCTTCCGTGGCTGCCAGCGGCTTACCTCATGCACATTAATCGGCCGGAGTGACCGCACATGCATGGGGTCATTCCAAGATCAGGAGAGAAGTTCTGGACGGAAGAACGGGTTGCCGAATTGCGACGGCTCGCTGATCAGGGATTATCTGGGGGCGAGATCGCGGCGAGCATCGGCGCGACGCGCAGCGCAACCATCTCCATGCTTTACCGGAGTGGAATTTGGGCGAAGGGAAGCCGTCCGCAACCGACAGTGAAATCATCAACCCCGGCGAATAGATCGCCGCAGGCCTGGCAGCCGGAGGAAGACGAACAACTCCGGGAACTCGCCAGCGCAGGGGTTATGTTCACGAGGATTGGCGCAATTCTCGGACGTTCACGCAAGGCGGTTTCCGCGCGAGCTAAGCTGATCGGCGTTCAGAATCTCAGCAAAAAGATCGGGAGGTCTCGCAGAGAATGCGAACGCAAGATCACCAACACAGCGACATCGACATGGGGCCGCAGGGCCGTCATAGCGCGAGCAATCGCTCTCGGCGAACTTGAGCCATCAGAGGCGACCGACCTTCCTCCTGAGCCCACGCGCCCGACCGTCTCATTGCACAATCTGCAACGCGATCACTGCCGCTGGCCGATCGGCGATCCCGCCTCTCCGGATTTCGGATTCTGCGGCGACGCCATCCGCGACGAATCCGTTCCCTACTGCACCCATCACTGTCGGATTGCCTACATTCCGATCAACAAGCGCTCCGTTGCGCAATTGGAGGCGTATGCGAATGCTTGACCCCGCCATCAACGCTCTCGGCGATCCCGACATCGACGCGCTGCAAACAGGCCAGATCGACGGACCAAGCTACATCGAATTACGAGCGCGCGGATCATCTCGAAAAGATGAAGCAGACTTCCTCGCCGTCATCGGATGGCTGCTCGGCAAAGCGGGATTCGAATCGCATTCATGCGACACGCATCCGCCAGCACGGGAAGTGATCCTGCCGGCGAATTGGCGTGATCTTCCGATCGTGCAAGTGGCGTTGGGGGAGAAGTCTTGAATGATGCGCGCCTCGTTAGACGGCGCGACTTACGGGCATTTTATAGTTCGGGTGCCTGGCGCGACCTTAAAGGTGCGGCACTTTTCGTAAAAGGTCGAAGGTGCGCAAAATGCGGCAAAAAACGTGGTCCGTTTCACGTTGATCATATCGTTCCCGTCCGCATCGCTTGGGCGGCGCGGCTGGAAATGTGGAACTTACAGATTTTATGCCCTCGCTGCCACGCGCGGGATAAGAGGCAAGAGGAGCGAAGTAGATGGCGTTGAGCGACGTTTACCGTGCGATTGAAGAGCTTCGGTCTTCCGCCGGGAGTTCTGACGACAGGTTACACGCTGTGCTCGGGCCGCGGGGATGGATGGAGGCATTGAACGAAATCCGCGATGACGATTTTAGATCGTTGTGCCGCAAGGGCATAGAGTCCTTGATGGGGGTTGGATCATCTACACAACCGAGCACGAAGGCGCGGTTGGCGCAAAGGACGAAGGCGCGGTCTCAAACTGAAGCGCCGCCCGATATGTTTGGCGATATCGTCGGCCGCTCGCCGGAACGTCTGGTCGAAAAACTAAATCACGATAACTATTACGTCGCATCGCTCGGACGCGATGTGGCGCGCCACGAGCTTCTAACTGAGTTGTCGGCGCTCAGTGAGTTGCGCGCGGCGACGCGGGAACTGCGGCTAGAAGCCGAAGACCTACAGAAGCGTTATGCTTGGGACGAGGCGATTTTTGCTGAACTTCAACGTCAGCTTTGCGGTTCGATGGCCGCATGACGGCGCTCATTAAATATGAAGCTGCGTGCCGTGCGCTAGAGGAAGCGCATAGCGTGGATGAGGTTAAAGACATCCATGATAAGGCCGTCGCTATGCGTGCCTACGCTATTCAGGCCAAGAATGTGGACCTTGAGGTAATGGCGGCCGAAGTGCGCGCCCGCGCTGAACGACGCCTCGGTGAAATGCTGAAGGCGGAGAAGGAAGCGGGAAGATTTGGGAAAGGGCGACGCAAGTTCAAATCGGCATCCAATGCCGATTTGAACGTGATCACTCTCGGAGATGTAGGAATTGACGAACACCTCTCGAAGCGCTCGCAGAAGCTTGCTTCTATCTCCGAACAAGCTTTCGAAGCGATGGTTGCGGGAACGCGGCAGCAAATCAAAGAGCGTTCACATAGAGCACCCAAAGATCAGCGGACAGAAGTCAACGGCGCTCGCACTATCATGGCCTCACGTGCAGAACCGGACGACAGTCTGGATTATTTTCCGACACCGCCTTTCGCCACACGCGCGCTCTGTGAAGTCATTCTGCCACGCTACTGCGTCACGCGATCGAGCGCCGCATGGGAACCGGCCTGCGGCGAAGGCCACATGGCGGAAGTGCTAGGTGAATATTTCCGTGAGGTAGTCGCGACTGACATTCACGATTACGGCTATGGGGATGTCGCAGATTTTCTCAGTCCGAATACCCACTGTTTTCCCGATTGGATCGTCACCAACCCGCCTTTTAACGACAAAGCTGAGGCGTTCGTTCTTCGCGCGATCGAGGTCGCCCGCGTTGGCGTCGCCATGTTCCTGCGGCTGCAATGGCTGGAAACAATTGGCCGTTACGAGCGAATTTTCAAACCGCATCCGCCCGCTCTGATCGCGCAGTTCGCCGAACGCGTCCCGCTTTGCAAAGGACGTTGGGACCCGGACGGCTCCACAGCGACGGCCTATCTCTGGATCATTTGGACTCGTAGCCATAAGGGACCAACAGAGTTTGCATGGATTCCTCCGGGCCAGCGTGAGCGCTTAACGCGGACGGATGATCGCGAGCGGTTTACTGCGCAGCCTGTTGCTCGCCGAACGCCGGAAGAATTGGAAGCGCTGTCGTCCACCGGCGAGCCCGTCAACATGCCGCCGCCGGTCGAAGGCTATGCCAGTCAGCACGTCTTCGACGGAGTTCGGCAACTATCATCCGAACGCACCGAAACGCTTCGGCAAAAATACCAAGACTCCGAACTCGACATCCCCGACCGTTTAAAGCGCGACGCCAACAATCGCACACCGTTTCATCAGAATACCGGCGCGCGTCCTCCCCTCTGCGATCGTGACGCGCCGGTCAACTCGGCGGTTGAGTCGGTAACGGCTCCCGCTGCTTTTTCTTCATCACAAGAGGCATAGATCATGGCCCAGCTTCGCGATCACGGCGCCACCCAGGCAAAGCGCGACTTCTTCATGG
>CAYXEY010000499.1:0-4486 GCA_964464105.1 uncultured Planctomycetaceae bacterium | reverse complement strand
CAAAGCCAGCCTCGGCGTGCACCAAGAGTCGTGCCTGGTGCGAAACGCGCCGCCGCTGGTTCGATCCTCCGCGATCGCCGTGTTCCCATTCGCGCCGATTGGGCGGCGTTGCTGGGAATCCAGCGTCGGCGAAGAGATGCAGGGGATCCCTTCGCGTATGCACTGCATCGCGAAGTCCCAGTCTTCACGCCCCGGAGGCGACGATTCATCAAAGCGCAGTCCGCGATCAAGGGCGGTTCGTGCGACCAGGGGCGCGTGAGCCACTGCATTTCCGGCGAGCGTTTTGAGGCTTGTCGTGTGACTGCGGGAATTACTGCCTTGCAGCAGTGATTTGAATCCATGATGCAGCGAACGCACGCCCAGACGATCGTCTGCATTGAGAAACTGCACGGCCTGCACCGAAGGCCACGTCTCGCGGGCAAAATCGGCGCCGGCATTCCGAGCCGCGCCGGCGCCGCGGTGATCCAGGCGCAGATATCGAATGCGCTCCGGGTATCGGCGCGCGTAGGAGCGGCAGACCTCGTCGGTCTCGGCAAATGGACAACCGTCATTGACGAGCACGACGCGATAATTGATGTCCGTCCGCTGCCGCAGCACCGATTCAACGGCGTCGGCCAGCAGCAAAGGCTGCCGGTGAACCGGAATCACGACTGCGACGCTTGGATCAGACACTGCTTCCCTCTCCCGCCCTGGCCATCGCTGACATGTCGACTGGTCAAGGGGCCAATTCTATGGGCATGAGCGATTTTCGCAATCGTCCGGCGATTCACGCCACTCGTGCCATTCAAAAATACAAAGAAAATAATTTGGGCGAGGGGATGCCGTTGTTAACGCTGATTTGCGTCGCATGCGGCTCATCCCTACTGTAGTACGCGGGATGTACAACATGCAGAATCCGGCGTCGAAGAATGTGAACTGGCGAACGATTCGACCGCGGGCCGCGGATGGCCTCCTGGATTCCGCGGGCATTCTCAGGTCCGCGATCGAATCCTCGACAAACCTGCACGCTTTTCTCACCCATGCGGCCGCTGAAAAAAATGAACTGCTCCTGATCGTCAACGATCCCTACCGGGCGACGCAGACCCGTCCGGCATTGCAGGCCCTGGCGGTATTTATTCGCTCATTGAAATTGGATGTGCGATTTCGGGTGCTCGTGGCGACGGGGACGCATGCCGTCGATCCGGCGCGGCGCATGGCGTTTGAGACACAGGTCTTCTCGGATTGCGGCCTGTCCATCACTTCGATTGGCTGGCACGAGTCGGGCAATGCGGCCGCGATGGTGGAGATCGCCGGGGTTCGGTTGAATCGCGCGCTTGCGGAATCGCGCCACCTGCTGGCCGTCGGCAGCGTCGAGCCGCACTACTTCGCCGGCGTTACCGGGGCCCACAAGACGCTCACCATCGGCTGTATGGCTCAGAAGGACATCGAGGCCAACCATGTGCATGCCCTCAGTCCTGACTCGCGGATTCTTCGCACGCGCGGCAACCCGGTGTACGAGGGCGTGGCGCAGGTGGTGCACGGGCTGGCCGGTGCCGGAAGGCGCTTTTGCGCGATCAATGAAGTGATCTGCAACGATGCCGTCGTTGCGGCGGCCGTCGGCGATCCGCTGACGACGCTGGATGAACTCATGCCCGCCATGCGGCAGTGCTTCGTGTATGACATTGAGAAGTCCGTCGATATTCTGCATCTCCGCGTGCCGCCGCCGCTCAATCAAAATCTCTACCAGGCCGAGAAGGCGCTGAAGAACAACGGCGGGGCGGCGCGCAGGGGCGGGGGAATTTTGCTTGATGCGTCATGCGACGAGGGTATCGGCCCTTCGCGATTCATCGAGCTGCTCCAGGCCGCGCCGACATTCGCCGAGTCACGGCAACTGGTCTCGCAGCGCGGATACCGGCTCGGCGATCACAAGGCGGTCAAGCTGCGGCATCTGACCGATCCGGCGTGTGAGGGGATGCATGTCGCGATTGCGTCGAGACATCTGCGGCAGGAGGATCTGGCGGGTACGGGCTTGCATGTCTTCGACGGCGTGGATGCGGCGATGGATTGGTTGATGCGCACGATCACGCCCTCTGTGAATGACGGATTGATCGTCGACGACGCGGGCAATCTCTGTCCGCGACTATTGCAGTAGTAGTTTTCAGTACGGGCGGCCTGGTCGCGGCTCTTGGCGGCCATCCTTGTGCCGCGCACGAGCCAGCAAACACCTGGTCGCACGCATGCCGACGTAACGACCGTCGGCCTGGCACCCCGCGCTTCGTCGGCCAAACAGAGGGGGGCCGCTACTTGCAATCGAGCGCTTTGCGCAGCGCGGACACGACGCGGCGCTGATCGTCGTCCGTCAACTGGTGAAAGAGCGGCAGCAGAATGCACTTGTCCTGCGCGACTTCGCTTTCGTGCAACTTGGCGCACGTGCCCGCGGGACAATCGCACGTCGCATGCGCCGGGCCGCCGGACCAGGTCTCGCGCGGATAGGCGTCCTCGCGATGGGCATTCATGATGCCTCGCCGCGTGGAGACGCCCTGATTGAGCATGTCCTGCATGATGGCGCGTTGATCGAATGCGTTGTCGAGCCGCACGGCGTAGCTTTGATAGTTGCTCCGCGCCCATTCCGGCTGATGCGGCGGCGCTACGCGATCTTCGCCGGCCAGAAGCGATTCATACTGCGATGCGAGCGTTCGTCGACGCGTGATGACCTCGGGGAGCTTCTTGAGCTGCTCGCGTCCGACCGCCGCTTGGATGTCGGTCATTCGATAGTTGTAGCCCAGCACCGGATAGCTCTCGAAGATGACCTGCTTGGCGCCATGCCGCACGGTGTCGGGCACGCTCATGCCGTGCTGCCGGATGAGTTTCAGTTGCGCGTCTATTTTTGCGTCATTGGTTGTGATCATCCCGCCGTCGCCGGTGGTGACCAGCTTGCGGGGATGAAAAGAAAAGCAGGCGAGGTCAGCGTGCGGCTTGCCGATCTTCTCCCAGTGTCCGTCCCATTGGATTTCGCTGCCGATGGCGCAGGCGGCATCTTCGACCAGCGGCAATCCGCGTCGGCGGGCAAGCGCGAGCAACGCGCGCAGGTCGCAGGGCATGCCCATTTGATGCACCGCGAGAATGGCCTTCGTCTTCGGGCCGATGGCGGCTTCGACGCGGGTCGGGTCCATGTTGAATGTGGCCGGATCGATGTCGACAAACACCGGCTTCGCCCCGCAGTAGCGAATGGCATTCGCCGTGGCGATGAAGGAATGGCTGACGGTGATGACCTCGTCGCCGGGTTTAACGCCGACGGCCAGCAGGGCCAGGTGCAGCGCCGTCGTGCAGTTCGACACCGCGCAGGCATGGGCCGCGCCGACGTATTCGCAGAAGTCCCGTTCGAAGGCCGCGACCTCCGGCCCCTGCGTCACCCAGCCGGACAGGATCACCCGGCGGGCCGCGGCGGCTTCGCGCTCATCGAGCCAGGGCAGAGCAATCGGGATCGTGGGCGGCGTTGTCGTGGTCGTGCTCATGATCCCACCTTTGCGGGCGACAGCGAGGCTTTGCTGCGCGTGCCCAGTCCGCGCCACCATTCGACCAGCCGGCGCAGGCCTTCCTCCAGCGACACCTCGGCGCGGAAGCCGATCTTCTCGGCGGCCAGCCGCGTGTCGGCGAGACGTCGCGGAACGGGGTTGACCGCCCGCTCCTCGCGGAACTCCGGCTCGATGTTCACGCCCATCACGCGGGTCAGCGCCTGGGCCAGCTCCAGCAGGCTCGTCTCGGTGCCGCTGGCGACGTTAAAGAATGCGTCCGTCTCGTTGGACTCAGCCGCCAGGATGTTCGCCCGGGCGATGTCGCCGACATAGACGAAGTCCATGGTTTGTTTGCCGTTGCCGAAGATGAGCGGCGGCAGGCCGTCGGCCAACCGCTCCATCCAGCGAATCAAGACTTCGGTATATTTACCGTATGCGTCCATGTGCGGGCCATAGGCGTTGAAATATCGCAGGGCCACGTACTTGAGTCCGTACATCTCGTTGAAGCTGCGGAGCATGCCTTCATTGAAGGTCTTGGCCGCGCCGTAAAAGGTGCGATTGTTGTAGGGGTGCTGATCCTCGGTAGTGGGGAAGTGATCGGCCAGTCCGTACACCGACGCGGACGACGCGGCGACGACTTTGGACACCTTCGCGTTCACCGCCGCTTCAAATACGTTGAAGGCGCCATCGACCAGGGCCTCAAGCGCCTTGCGCGGCTCCTCGGCACACTGGGTGATGCGCAGGGCCGCCATGTGATAGACCACGTCGATCCCATCCATCACGTCCCTGACGGTCGCAATGTCATTGATGTCGCCTTCGACGATCGTCACCTTGCCGCGCTGCATCGCGCCGGACAGGTTGTCGCGATTGCCGCGCGTGAAGTTGTCGAGCACGACGATCTCGCCGGTGCCGCCTGCGGGGCCTTTCTTCACGAGCTGGTCGACAATGTGCGAGCCGATGAAGCCGGCCCCGCCCGTCACCAGAATACGCTT
>CAYXEY010000498.1:0-4496 GCA_964464105.1 uncultured Planctomycetaceae bacterium | reverse complement strand
TATACAGATCGGCGAGCTTGGTGGGAACACGACCTTCTCGTCATTCGGACGAGAGACCATCGCATTGCTGCATGATGCTGAATGGCTGCGCGCCGGGGGTTATGTACTCGGGAGCGTGGTACTGAGCCTGCTAGCCGTCTGGGTCGGCGGAGTCCTGGCGACGAGGTTGTATGGAGCAGGTGCGCCATGAGTGAAGAAATGAAACACGGCGCTTTCGACGTGCCCGAGCCGGCGCAGCGGCTCACCATCTATATAGGCGAGTCGGACAAATGGCACGGCACGCCGCTTTACGAGGCCATCGTGCTCAAGGCTCGTGAGCTGCACCTCGCCGGGGCCACCGTATTGCGCGGACCGATGGGCTTTGGCGCCGACAGCCGCATTCATACCAGCAAGATCCTGCGGCTCTCGGAAGATCTTCCGATCCTGATCGAGATCGTCGACACCGCCGCAAAGATCTCCACGTTCATCCCCCAGTTGCGCACGCTGATGCATGGCGGCCTGGTCACGATCGAAGACGTGAGTGTGCTCATTCATAATTCGTCGCAATCAGCATCATCGGCGACGCTGCCGTAAAAGCGCCCGCTCTGGATTGACCCTTGCAGGACGCACGGGATCCAGAGCGGGCGCGGAATGTAAATCAACAACACAGGGGTTTCGTTGGACTACGGCGACGCAAGCGCGATGGTCGTCGCCGCGGTGATCTTTGAGTTCACGGTCACCCACAACTCCTTGTCCGCCTCGTTCAGCGACACAAACGCGCCACTGTTAGCAGTCCCGTCGTTCACCGTCACGGCCGCTCCACCGACGGTGATCGTCGGCAATTTGCCCGAGGTGTAATTGCGAATGACGAAAATCGGGGACGTCACCGGCTTGCCCGCCGCCGGGGTGAAGGTGAAGAGGGTCTGATTGTTCAACGCGACCAGTTCATAGGCGGTTCGCGTGTCGTTGTATCCATTCACGAGCGTCTTCTGGTCGGTCGCACCGGGGCCGCGCGGCGCCTGGGTTGCAACGGTGAACGGCGCCGTCGGCGTGATCGTCGCGGCGGCCAGGGCTTCTACGGCCTTGATCGTGAGGGCCACGTCGCCATCGAGTTCATACTTCGCCGTCACGGCGTTGAAGCGATTCTTCGGACCCAGCACGATGAACGTGGCATAGGAACGATCGCCCCGGCCGTCGGCGTTGGCCGAATTGTCAATGTTGCCGAAACTCGACGAACCCAGATATCCATACGGCGTGCCCCAGGCCATCAACTTCGTGCCTGTCGCCTCGGTTGCAGGCTTGCCGGTTCCGGGATCCCAGTCGTAGTTCATCAACTGATACGGCCAGCCGTTGACGCATGGCAGTGAATACACGCGCGGATCGAAAAAGCCGGTGCAGTCGCCCTTGTTGGTGAAGGCGGCGGCCGAAGTCTTGCCGCGTTCGCGCCCCACGACACGGTCGCCGTAGCCCATTTCCTTGTCGAGCGTCTTCGTCTGCACGATGCCCATCTCGGCATTGACCGTCGCGGTCCACGATCGGGTGAAGTTCACGGTGTTGGCCGTGTCGTAGGTCCAGGACGAGTTGAGTGTCAACTGTGTGTCGGTCGTGGTGAATCTGAAGCCTGCATCGCCCCACGATACGCCACCGACGGCATCGCCCATGCCGCGATTGGCCGCGCCGTCGTAGTTCAGCGAACCATACGGCGCACGCGTGTCCATGCGATAGGCATCGAAGTTCGTGCCGGGATTGGTGGCGGCGCCAGTGCGCCAGGTGATCGACCAGACCGGATGATCGCGGCCCGTGGCGACCAGCCATTCGATCACGACGGGAATCTTGATTCCATTGCCCCCTCCCTCTTTGTCGCGGTCATAAAGCACTTCGACGCGGTGCAGGGCGTGGTGCCCGCCGGCAAAGACGCGAGTCTCGATCTTACCCGGCGTGTTGGCCTTGCCGAGCGGTGAATTGCCGTTTTGACTGTTGTGTGAAACGGCATAACCGAAGCCCTCGTGGCCGTAGGCGTCGTCGTTGGCGGTGCGGCTGACCACGGTGAGGTTGTCATTGAAGGTAAAGTCGTACTGATAAAGATAGCCTCCGAGGATCATCGAGCGATCCGCCCCGCGGGCGTCCTTCCAGGTAACCTTGTTGACGTTCGACTCAGCAGCCACGCCCTCGGGATCGCGGCGTTTGCCGTTGGCCACCGCGGCAATGCTGTTGGTGGTCTGCGGGAAGTTGGCATTGCTTGGATTGACCACCGGCGGCAGGGCTGATTCGGCTCCGGTCTGGCAGCCGCTCAGGCTGATGACGGCCGTCAACATGCTGACCGAAAGACCGGCCCGGAAAAGCGAAGGCTTAAGGTGCGATGCGTTGCGACACATTTCGTTCTTCTCCTGAGTGCTTTGCGAGGTTCGCTCCAGACATCGAAGCGTTCAGCTGGTGAAAGCGGCGAATAACGGATGGCATGCACGCGCGATTCAGGAATCGAATTCGCTCGTCGAAGATGAGAGCGCCCCTTTTAATAAAGCGTAAGTCCGACCCGCGCATACACGCGAATTCGTGACATTATTCTGTAAATAATGAAATCGTAAACCATTGGCACCCAATGGTTTACCAATCGCTGCGCACAATTGCCCGATCCGGGGCCGCGCTGACTAGACGACATAATACGTATGTCTTTATGTTGCGCGGATGAAACCGCGCTGGCGCATTTCCCATCGCGGTTTTCTTCACCTGTTGCACACCGCGCCGCGAAATTCTCCGACGCGTGCCCTCGGTCTGGTACGGCACATGCCTTTGTTCTCCCGTCGCTCGACGAATGTTCGACGGGCTAAAACAAGCAGACGGATAAGAGGAGACAAACCCATGGAGATTTTTGCTGACCTGGCCGGAATGATCTACAGCTTCGTGAACGACGTGCTGAACAATCACCAGCTGGCCAACTTCATCAACGGCATTTTCTACAACCTCGGCGTGTTCGGCCCGGAGTAATGCGACCGCGAGGAGTTGACTTGAAAATGATGATAAAGAACGACCGGCGATGAGCAGATAGCCCATCAGCCGGTCGTTCTGCTTCATTACTGAGCGGTCCGTTTCGCGGCGACTCTCGCGACAACCTGCTTAGTCGCCGCAGGACTGCGGCACGTTGCTATGGCTTCGTCGGCGGCTGGAATGCAACGGGAAGGCGTACCTCGTCTGGCGTCCAGGTGCATCCGTGCGCTCGGAAGGGCATCAGGACCGCTGACCGTGACTTCAAATCCAATAGCAGCGTGATCGCGGATGCATCTCCCTGGGCCGCGGTTCGCACGCCAAGGCCCACTGCAAGCATTCGTCCGTCTTTCGACCACACCGGTGATTCGCAGTATCGATCTCGAGACCAGGCTGGCGCATCCGCACAAGGAACGATCTGAGCCAGGCGTCGGGCGGCCTGCAACCGCAGGTCGTAGATCCACAACTCTTCAGAGGCACGTAGAAATGCAATCTGACGGCCGTCCGGAGACCAGCGATAGCAGCGGCCGGGCGGCAACTTCGTCGTCATCGCCTGCGTCCGGAGATCATAGATTCGCCCCGGCGGGACGATGATCGCGGACTCTCCATCCGGCGCCAATGCGAACTCAACGACAGTTTCGTCGACGACATTGACCGGCGCATCCTTCGGGGCGCTCACAGACACTTTGAACATTCGCCTGTTGCTCACCAGATAAAGCGCGGCTGAGCGCGGTGCAAAGTCCCATTGATTTATGTACGCACCAGTGTCAATTGAAGGCACCAACGTGCTGTGCTGTCGCGTCTGGAGATCGACGGCCTTCAGTCGGGCGACATACGGTTTGCCGTAGTCCTGCTCGAGGTAGAGGATGCGTCCGTTAGTTTCATCAAGTGCCGAAGCGGATTGATGAATGATGGGTTCCAGATGCGCGCCGCCCTTGTAATTTCGCTTCAAGGCCGCGTGAGTCAACGGTACGATGACGCCCGTTCCCGTGTCCACCTCTGCGAGCTGGTGTCGCCAATCAAAAAAGTCGTAATACTTGGTGCCATCGCTCGACCACGACGGAATGCCGGCGGCACCACACTTCAGCGTGCTGCGGTAGAGAACCTCGGGACGTGACGCGCCGGGCTTCAACATCGCGACGCAGCCGTTGTCCTTGTAAATCAGCGCTGGGCCCGCCGCGAGGGCCGGCCGAAGCGTGACATCGCGCTCAAGACGCATCCCCCACCCAGCCGGGATTTGATACTCGATCACTCCTTCGACTTCCCGCAGCACCAGCGCTGCGGGATCGAACGTAGATTCGCCGAGTGGTTTCTGAATTGGATCCAGAATACCCTGCGCCAAGGGCAGGGTTGCCAGCACCGCGATTGCAAGCGCAGCTATGACCGTCAGCCAGCGCATATTACCTCGCCCTTGACCATCACCGCGCCACCCACCGCTCGCCACACCGTCGTCACGCTCCTTCGCAGGTTCTGGCTGCATCATTCTAACCGATGCAATGGATCTCACATCATTGTGAGGTTGACTTGAGAATGAT
>CAYXEY010000497.1:0-4515 GCA_964464105.1 uncultured Planctomycetaceae bacterium | reverse complement strand
AACGGCTTGATCGCGTTTTCTCTGTCCGTCTGGTAGTCGGTGAGGAAGGTCATGCTTTTGGCTCCAGTGATTCGATGGTCACTTCAACCCCCGGTGGCTCATCGCCAGCGGCGTACCACTTCTCCAATCGCAGCGAACACACTTGGGCATCGTCGATCCAGGCCAGCGCCGTTAACGAATCTTGGAGCGACTTCAAAAGGTTTTCATCATCCGGCTTCGATGCGTGATACACTCGCGGCATCGGCTTGGTTTTCCAAATCAGCCGGCCGGGCCTCGGCATCAGGAAAACAACGGATAAGTGAATCGGTCCCGCCAGCGGTGCCGTTCGGTGAACTTGCGTCACGGCTTGCTGTACGGCGGCCTTGAAAGCATGTACAGGGTGGCTCTTTGGGCAATAATTTTGCGTAATCGTCTTGCCTCCGACTTGGAACGAACGATGTCGCTGCCTTGGTTGGGCGACGGGGACCGCGTTGACTCGAAATTGGATCATCGCAAACACTCCGGCAGGTCTTCGGCCACACTCATCACCCGCGTCGGCTCTTTTGCCGTCGCCACTTTCGCCGACTTGGACTCCCCAGACGGATACTTCGTCATCTCCGGCTGGTAGTTCCGGCCACCGGGGTCAAGAATCGCGGCTAAGACTTTTTCCAGCCGATCGGCCGGCCATCCGAACCGGGCGGCGTTCTGGCGGGCCAAGTCGATCATCGCTTGCACGCGGGGGGTTGGTTTCATGCGGCACCATTCCGTTCCGGCAGAGCCGGCATCCCGCCGATCCCGCTGGCCAACTCCGCCACCGCACGCACACTCGGCGGCATAATCGCGGATTGCTCGTCCCGCTTGCCGAGAGCCGCATACGCTTGCAGGAAATCCCGCTCGGCGATTCCGATATGCTCCGGCGTGGTGTCGCAGAGTCGCTGCCAACCGAAACAGCGGGCGGCATGGGCCACCGCAGGCGGCAACGAGGCAAGCCCCATCGTTTCGCCGTCGTAGTCCCGCAGTTCCCCGGCCACCATTCGCGGCAGCTTGCTCGATCCGTAGCGGCGGACAGCGGCCAGAAACAATTTCCACGCTTCCGGTCCCGGCACCGCAGGCGGCGATTGCAGGGCCACAGCGGCCTTGCGGATTGAGCCGACTGGTGGAAGGGTTGGATAGTCGTGGTTCATCAAAACTTGGCGCACAGCGGCTCGCACAATCGGCGTCGGCAGGTCGGCCAAAAATTCAAAGTAAACCTCCCCAGTCTCACGCGACATCGGCACGCCGACAGCGGCGGAAATAAATCCCATCATCGGTGCAAATTCGTCGCGGGTCATCGCTCGTCGCCATCCTTCCCGGCGTTCGCAAACGCCTTGGCTCCGTCGTAAAAACTGTTGTCGGTGGGGCGGAGTTTCCTGCCCGGTTTAGGTTTCCAGTGACTCGAAAATTCCCAAATCGGCTCGGACCTATCCCGGTCGGTGTCGGCGATCCTTCGCTCGATTTCCGCCTGAGACACGCCGCGCCGCAACAATTCGTCCATGACTTCCATAACGGCATTCAGCTCCGTAACACGCGATTTTGGGCCTTTATGCTGAATCAGCCATTGTTGAGCTAACCACGATCCTGGCGGCGGCTTCGGCGCCACCCTCTCCCCGGACCCCTCTCCCTGAAAACTAAAGTCACTTCCGTCTGCGCCTTTCGTATTCGGAGGTCCGGTACATATGTTTGCACGTGCGCGCATCTGCGCGCACGTGTCAACATTTGCGCGCACAGTCTCATCAATCGCCTCATCTGGTGGTGGTGGATACTTCGACTTCTTGGCTCGCGGTTCGCCTAGGTTTTTCAACGTCAGGTATTTTTTGCCGTTTACGGAGTAAGTACGTATAAGGTTCACCTTTTCGCACTCGGCGATCCAGCGGTCCAAATCTCGCACCTGTATCCGGTCAGACTGCAAAGCATACAGCCGCCCAAAAATCACTTGGGTCATACCATCGAACCTGCCGAAGTCATCCACGACCGACATGAGTCGGCGGTAGAACACTTCCGCTTGCGGCGACAACGAGTTCACCGCGACACTGGTTAAAATTCCCTCCCGCAGTATTCGGTTAGGCATAGGCCACATAGTCCTCTTCGATTTGCAGACTACTTATTAACCGCCACCACAATCCGATACACCCACGTACCCCCGCCCCGATTCTCTTTCTCGACCTTCACCCCGCATTCCGTCCGCAGTTGCCGTATCCGTGCCGAGATGGCGGTGATGATGTCGTTGGTGTCTGGCCAGCGGTCTTGAATCGCGGTTTGAATCTCGATCATGGTCATCCACTGGCCGGCGGCGGACCGCAACACTTCATACACCCGGCCGAGTTGGCCCGTCAGACGGAGCCGGTCGCGGGACTCATCGAACGTAGCGCCGTGAAACTTCGGGCGGACGGGCAGGGGAGAGTCGGGCAGGGCAGGCGTATCGTCCTCGTGGATGTTGCATTGTCCGGCGTGGTCCCAGAATGTAGGTTGCGTCACACTCACGACCCGTAATCCTCCGGATGAATCTCACGATCAATCTCCTCCCGATGCACAATCACGCTGGCCGGCGCCACAATCGCTAAGCGAATCTTGCCGTTGTGGATGTCGCCGATCCCGACCGTTATTTTCAACCCGTTGGCGTCCCGCATCACGATTCGTTCGCCGATGCGACGGGACAAAACTAACGCACCATCCCGTTCGGGACGGTCCATGCGTTTGACCGGGGTAACTCGTGTTCGGTGGACTAGTGGCATCGTCCTGACTCCTGAAAAAGACTCCCGCGCCGGGCCAAGGGTTGAACCGTCTGCGCCCATCAGACCCACCGCAGAGTGGCGGCGCGGGAGAGTGGATTACATTCCTTGAGCGGATCCGAATGATTCAAACAACTCGCCATCGGCGGTGGACTCATCGCCGGGTTGCCGGTCGGCAAACATGTCGCGGCGTTCCTTAATCGCTTGCTCCAGTTCACGGCACATAGACCGGCTGCCGCGACTTAGTGCGGTGATGTCTTTCCCGCGTGTGGCCACGAATTGATTAACCGCCTCTTGCGAGTCGCACGTTGCCAACTCGGCCGCCAAGTCGCCATAGAGTTGCTGGAAGTCCACAACCGGATCAGCGGCGTTGCCGCGCGACTTTAACTTGTCCGCCAATGCGTCGGTCTTGCTGCTGGCGGCCGGCTCATTCAGTGTCGGCGTCGGCGGCGTCGCGGCGTCCACGATCACCGTGTCGTCACGGACTTCCTCGACAGTCCGCAACCCCTTCAAGATGTCCCCGAAGTTGTCGCGGAGATTAAAACCCCTAGCCCGGAACATGAGCATCCGTGCGGGGTATTGCGCCCACGGCCCTTGCTTGCCCCACAACCCGGCGGTAGTGGCATCCTCGACGGAGAACGTCGAGACGAGTGCCTTGCGGTTTTTCCGCTTCGACATGACGCAGCAGGTCAGCGACTTGTTTTTCAACTCGGCGGCGTTTGGCGTGCGGGACAGTCCGCCAGCGGTGGTCAACTTCTTGCCGTCGCATTCAAACCACTGGTCGTAATCTTCCATCAGGCCGGACGCCTCGACGAGAGCTTTGGCGGCATCGCCATAGATCGCTGGCCGACCGTTAATAACGGCGGTCGATTGCAGCGCCTGCATCGGCGTTAATCCAACCTCTAACCCCATTTGGATGGCCACGCAGATAGCCGGCTCCGCCATTCCCTTTGGTGCCATGCCCGATTTGGCCACCATCGTTGCGAATCGCCAAAGCCCGTCGATGTCCGCCAGGACAATACCCCGACTCGTCATCGAAACCGGCTTCGTCGGCCGGGCGATGGCAGTTGTTGTCCCATTATTGGCGGTGCCGTTTGGCGGTGCGTCCACTACTGTTGTTGCTTCACTCATCGGCGTTCCCTTCTTTCTGGCCCTTCGGGGCCACGACTCGAAAGTCCACATACGTTGTCTCGGCGACGTTGTAGGCTTTCCGCTTCACTTCTTTCCGCGAGACTTTGAAGCCATCAACATGAGCGATGGCGGCGTCCTTCATGGCGTAAATGATTTCGGCCCGGAATTGTTCGGCTTTCTTCCTGCACTCGGATTCAGCGTCCTTGTAGTGTCGATAGCCTTGGACCGTGTGAATTAAATCCGGCAAGCTCACTTCAATCCCGGCCGATGGCTTGAACATTTTGGCAATCAATTCCGGTGTTCGCGCGTTTGTCCAGTCCGGTTCCGGCGGTATTCTCCGCTCGACATAGTTGGTCCAGAATTCCTGTTCTAATTCCAACAGGTCCGCAATCACGTTGTCGTTGCGACGAATCGTGTAAATGCGGAAGTCACTGCCAGCAATCAAAACAGCAACGTCGGCGCGGTCCATGTCGTAAACCGCAAGTTGATGTTGCACCTGCAAAATGGTTCGTTCTGGAATTGAGTCGCTTCCGGGTTCGCCCCATGCCTTCGCCATATGCGGCGATGCCGATTTCAACTCAACAATGAATTCCCGATTTGTCTCTGGCTCATAGCCAACGCGGTCGGCGGTGGCGCC
>CAYXEY010000496.1:0-4527 GCA_964464105.1 uncultured Planctomycetaceae bacterium | reverse complement strand
CTCCTCATTGGGGGCATCTTTGTCTTTTTCCTTGGTCTGATGATCGGTCGCATGACCGAGCGGGCCTGGCGGATCCACCTCAATGCCGATCGTTACATTCAGACAGAGCTGGAAATCCTGCACCTCGATGACACCCCTGGCGAAGGCGGTTCCAGCTCACATCTGGTGCGCGTCGCGGCCACCGGCGAGGAGATCATCGTCCACGAACTCGACACGCGGATCACCACCAAGCATGGCCCCGGCGGCGTGATCGGCAAGCTGCCCACCGCAGCGGCGGCAAAGGGCATGCGCATGCCCGCGTGGTACACACCCAATTCCGGCGGGGTGTTCAGCGACTTGCGCGTAGTCTATTTGTCGGAATACGATTCCCTGTCCAGCCACGCACACATCGCAAAAGTGACGCTCGTCAATCTGCTGTTCCTGGTGACGGGCATGCTGATGGTCCGCACCGGCTACAAAAGATTAAAGGCGATGGTCGGCGGAATTGGAGATGTTGTCCTGGATGATTAGGCGATGCGAGTATGATGCGTCATTCATGCATCAAATGACTTCCTTTTGTTACCCCAATTGCCTCATTACCGCCGCAAATCCGCCGTCGCGATCCGCGTCCGGCAACGTGAATTTCGATTCCTCCAGACGCCAGCCAGGATGCGCCGTGACGAAGGCCGCGACCTGCAACTCGTTTTCATCCTGCTCAATCGAACACGTCGAGTAGATCAGCCGCGTGTTCCGGCCGGACAATTCGACCGCTCGCGCGAGCAATTCGCGCTGAATCACGACGAGTGACGTGATCGACTTGTGCGTGGCCCTGTATCGCGCCTCCGGCCTGCGGGCCAGCACGCCGGTGTTGCTGCATGGGGCGTCGATCAGGATGAGGTCCGGCGGCTTGCCCGCGGCGGCGATGGCTGCGTCGAGTTCGTCGATCGAGACCGGTTGAATGATCGATAACCCGAGCCTCGCTGCGTTTTCGGCGAGGCGGCAGAGCCTCTGCGCGTCGGCGTCGGTTGCCAGCACATGGCCGCGATCTCCCATCATTTCAGCGGCCTGCGTAGATTTTGTGCCGGAGCCGGCGCACAGGTCCAGCACGAATTCACCGGGCTGCGGCGGGGCGAGCGTCAATGCAATCCCCGCCGTTGCGTCCTGCGGCTGGCAGAGTCCTTCGCGGAATACTTCGAGATCGGCTGGTGTCGAGATTCCATCGACGATGACATGGCCGCCAACGAGCGCTGCCGAAACGCCTCCCTCCTCCGCAAGAGGTTCTGACATCACGCGTGACAACAGTTCGCTTGGCGTGATGCGGATTGCGTTGGGGCGCAGAACCAGTCGCGGGCGCCGATTGCCCGCGTCGAGAACCTGGCGGCAGCGCTTGGGCTTGAAGCGCCGGTGCCAGCGCTCGACCAGATACGGCGTGTGCGACGTGATCGCCACGAGGTATTCGAGCGGTCGCTTTGCGGGATCGGGGAAGATGTCGCAGTTGAACAAGCGGCCGCGCGTGTTATCGATGGGGAGCCAGCGGCGCGGCGGTGGAGCAATGGCGGAGCCGGCTTCTTCAATGACCGGTTGAAAACCGGTTGCACACTCCACCGGTTGTAAACCGGTGCCACAAGTACCAACCATCGGTCCGCGCGACTCGGCGACCGCGCGCAAGATCGCGTTGATCCGTCCCGCCGTGCCGCGCCCATGTGAGCTTGCAAGACGCACTGCGGAATCGACCACGGCGTGATCGGGTACGCGGTCGAGCCAGCAGAGCTGATAGACCGCCATGGCGATATTCAGACGAATAACTGGATTGACGCCGGCCCAGCGTCCTTGATGAAAGTGCGCGGCGATGTGCTCGCAGGTCAGCAGGTGCCGCGTGGTGCCGAGCACCAGCTCCATGGCCAGGCCGAAGTCGGCGGGACTGAGCGGATGCTTCTCCTGCAACTCGGCTAACCGGGCCGCGCCAAAGGACTCCCCTTCCATCACTTCCACAAGCACGGAAAGTGCCCGGCCGCGCGCATCGCGGCGTGAATGCGCACTCATGACTCGCCCGCGCCGGGGTGGCCCGGTGTCGAGCCGGCGACTGCGACGGCCGTCTCAGCTGACTCTTCGGCGGCCTGCTCGGCATCGGCCGCGAAGCCCTCGAGGATCGCCCCGAGTTCCACCGTCAAACCCTCGATCTGCGACTCCACCAGCCCCGGATTGACGATGCGATGTTGACTCTTGTCGGACATGAGCCGCATGTGCCAGAACTCGCGGCCGGCCTCGCGCGTGGTCTGCTCGTACTTGAGCAATCGCTTGCGCAACAGGATCAGCGACAGCACAAAGCGAAACCGCTCCTTGCCGGCCTCGTCGGTCTCGCTCAATCGCCGGAAGAAATCAACCAGCACCGAGTCATCGACCAGCACCTTTCGCTTCTTTTCGCGCTCCGGCAATCTTGTTCGAAAATGGCATAGGACGCCGGCGGGCGGCCCCTGCCAGCATTCGACGCCGATGTCCTGACGCAGGAAGCCATCGCCTTCTGCCAGGACGACCGTGTAAAACGTGTCGCCTACTTCAAGCGCGCGGCCACAGGTGGCACACTTCCCCGACGATCTCGAAATCTCGTATTCAGACATGATGTTCGAATGTCCCTCCTGGACAATGACTCAACCCCGGTCCATCAGTGGACAGGCGCCCGATCCTTGGCTTCCGCTTTCGGCGCATTAGCCGGTTCTGCCGCAGTCGGCTCCGCCAGAATGATCGGCTCGACCACCGACGTTACCTTTTTGCCATCCGGTACGAGCTCCCTGCTCTTGCGACGACTTCGCCGCACCTCCCAGACAATGAACCCTATGAAAGCCGCAATGGCCAAGCCCCCGACGATCATGCCGCCATTCTTGGCCTGCCTGATGAAGTCCTCGATCTTGCCGCCGAAGTACCAGCCGCCCAGCACCCACACGGGCACGGAGATCAGCGCTGCCGAGCCGTCGAAGGTCAGAAACTTCCAGTACGGCACCTTGAGCGTGCCGGCGATGAGAAAGATGACCGAGCGAAGGCCGGGCATGAACCGGGCGGCGAAGATGATCTTGGCCCCGTGCTTATCGAAGCCCTCCTGGGCCTTGGCCACCAGCCATGGCTTGGCAATGCGCTGCAACCAGCGATGGCCGAGCAGGTTGTTGCCGTAGCGACGGCCCATATTGAAAAGCAGACCATCGCCGACCAGGACGCCGAAAATGCCCACCACCGTCATCCATCCAACGTTGGCCTTACCCAGATGGCAGATGTAACCCGCGGCAATGAGCGGAATGTCCTCGGGCAGGGGCACGCCGAGTCCGGCGATGAACAGCACGGCGAAGAGCGCGAAGTATGAGCCGTGCTCGATGAAGTTAAAAAAGAGTTCCTGCAAGGGCGCTCCTACCTCCTAATGGCCGCGGGAGCATCCTACCATGTCGACGCCCGGTTCGCCCTGCATTCGGCGATCGATTCCCGAATGCTGCAAGCGGCACGGACGGCCATGGCAAATTGCTGCAAGTGTCGTCACGGTGCTGATGTGGGAACGGGTTGAATGACTGAGTTCGCCACCGCCGGCAACGGCGCCTGCCGAGCTGCCTCGACCGCGTCGCGGACCCTTGCGTCGGTATCCAACGATAACAGATCGAGCCATTTGTCGCGGTTATCCACCGAATGCGAGGCGATATAGCCCGCGATCCAAACCCGGCGATCGACCGAAAACGATCCGAGCTTCGCCTTCATGACCGCCCGACCATGCTCGTTGAGCGATACAAGGCCCGCGCAAACCGCGTCGACCACCGCACCCGTGCTAACGTCCAGGCATTCGCCCAGTGCCTGGGCCGCATCGGCCGGAGGCGTGATGTGCCCCAGAGCCTCCACCGCCGCGGCCGCCACGCTTTCGCGCTCACTGGCCCGCATGTCGTGCAATGTCCGTCGTACCTTGGGATTTTCAAGGAACGCCCAGGCAATGCGCATGGACGCAATCTGCCGCCGCTCGTCATTCTCCGTGCGAATGCTGGCGAGAATCCGGGGAAGCACGTACTTGGCGAGCCTGGGCTTGGAATGAAGCTGCTCGGCATCGGCCGCCAGCTCGGCGGCGGTGCGATGCTCCAGTGAATTCACAAACGCATCCACGCGCTCCTGCTGGGCGCGCCGGTCGTAGGCACGGTAGCCGAGATACACGGCCGAGCCGGCGATGGAGACCGTCAGAATGCAGGCCGAAACGGCCACGAGGATATCGCCGCCGATGCCTTTGCGCGGCATCTGCGGCTTGATCATATTTGCTGTCTGTTGAGCCCAATCGGCCATTCAGATTTGCCCACGATTCAATAACCGCAACAAAGCGGATTCGCTTATCAGCGTGATTCTTCCAATTAACATTATCTGGCGGAACGCTCGCCACGGCAAACCGACGATATAATCAAGTCTAGTATAGCGCGAGTGGCGGAATTGGCAGACGCGCTGGACTTAGGATCCAGTGGGCAACCGTGGGGGTTCAAGTCCCCCCTCGCGCAGTTTTTCTACATCGCCGATTAACCCCGACTCCACAGCAGT
>CAYXEY010000495.1:0-4540 GCA_964464105.1 uncultured Planctomycetaceae bacterium | reverse complement strand
TTCTCGAAGGCATCCAGGTGCGGTCCGCCGCGAAGCACCCGCGCAATGGTCTTGGCGTCGTCGTAGAAAGTCTCGTAGAAGTCGCCAATGCGGAAAAGCAGGATGGCTTCGCCCACGTCGGCCTTCTGCTCCAGGTATTGCCGCATGGCGGGGGTGAGGTTTGACTTCTCGGGAACGGGCGCGGACGCACGGGCCGGGCCATCGGGCGTGCCGGATGCGGATGGCGCCTGCTTTGATTTCTTGACGGTCCCTGCGGCCATGATGAGCGCGATCTTACGTCAATCAGCGCGGACTGAAAACCGAGGTCGATGAATCGCGATCGGCCAGATACGATGCCGCCGCATGTTGGAGCCATCGATTCCCCTTCAATCAGACGCGCCGGATCGCCTGGCACTGCGGCGGTTCGTTGTGATTTGCATCGCGTTCGTTTTGATTAGCATCGCATTGAAGCCGATGACGTGGTTGGCTCCGCGGGCCGAGACCGACGAACAGGTGAACTGGACGGTGGCCCGCAGCCTCGTGGATCGCGGGCTGTATTCGCTTCAGGGCACCGGTGCTATTGAGGCACTGCACCTCACTCCGCACACATACGACCGGCCGCGGTTTCATCATCCGCCGTTGTTTACGTACCTGCTCGCTCCGTTTGCCGCGGCGCGCAATCCACAAGCCGCCATCCTGGTCTCGTGGCTGGGGCACGTTTTGGCCATCATTGGGGTGGCCCTGGCCTGCTGGGCCTGGCGCGATCCGGGGTCACACGGCTCCGAGACGTCACTCTGGCTGCCGGTCTTTGCGATGGCCGTCGATCCTCTGATGGCCTTTTGCTCACGGAAGTTATGGCCCGACGCGCTGCTGGGTGGCTTGGATACGCTGGGACTGGGGTTGACGGTCATGGCGGTGGCCCGCGTTCGATCCGTTTGGTTCATCGCCGCCGGCACGGCGTTTGGCCTGGCGGCGTTCACCAAGTTGACAGGCGTATTGCCCGCGATTCCCGCGATGGGTTGGGCGTTCATCGTGTTGCGGTCATCGCCATCACGCTTTCGGCAATTCAGTTTCATCGGGCTGCCGATCGTGCTGTTCGTGGCGCCCTGGCTCGTTTGGTTCAGGTCGCATTGCGGGGCGTGGCTGCCGTCGTGGACGAATCCGCCGCCGGAGATGATCGTCAACGTGTCACATGTGGCCCGCGCCGTCGCGCGTCCGTGGCATTATTACATAATTCAATCAGCCCTCATCGCACCCATCACCGTTGCCTGCGCGGCTTATTTCTGCATTTCGCCGGACCGATCGAAAACACGTCGAACCCTGTTTGCCCTTGGTGTTCTGGCTCTTGTCGGCATCACCATGACGGCGCTTGGCGTGCGCGGATTCGGTCTGCAGATGCGCTACCTGACGCCCGGCATCGGTGGACTCTACTTGCTGCTCATTTCGCAGCTTTCGTGCATGGACGCGCGTCGATCGCTTTTCCCGGCATTCGCGGTGGCATGCATCGCCTACGGCTGCATTCAGACAGGATTCTATTTTCAAGCCATCGAGTTTGATGAGATCGTCTCGCTGCCGGAAATGGCCTGGCGGGCCATGACCGCTGCGGCCGCGAACCGCGGAGTCGGCGGATGACCGCGGAGGCATTGCAAGCGGTGGAGCGGAGAGATCGAAGGGAGACCCTCGCGCTCGCGGCGCTCGCCGCAGTCTTTGCCCTTGCCGGAGCGATTGCACTGGCCCTGGGCTTGACCTTGCCGCACGGCCCAATCGTGGTTGCTATCGGCATGCATGTGCCGCTTCTCCTCGCACTTTGGATTGCAACCGGATTGGCCCGCGGCGCAAGTGGGGCGGACATGGGCCCATCGCTTCGAATCGTCTGGTGCGTCTTGCTGGATGTCGCGATTTGTGCCGGCGCAATGCTGATTCTCGGCGTTGCAGAATTGCTGACGCGCCCACTCGCCTTCGCAGCGCTGACCGGCGCGGGACTGATCGTGATGACCTGCGTCCTCCTGCGCAGGAGTGGGCGATCTGATCAACCTAATCATCGAGCAAGAATATCGTGGATCTGGTGCCCGCTTTGCGTGATCGGCGCAGTCGTGGCCACTTTCGCGCTGCTCAATCCGCAGTATGACTTCGACATGCTCTACTACCACCTTTTCGTCCCGGCACAGTGGATGCAGGAAGGACGGGTCTATCTGGTCCCGATTCACTTCGGCGAGTTCGCGCCGACCTATTACCCCTACGCCGCCGAGCTTTATTACCTCTCGCTCATGCTGCCGATGGGCAACGACCACTTGGCCCGTGGCGGGCAGCTTCTCTTTTTTATCGAGTTAATGGCCGTTGTTGCAGCGCTGGGTCGCGAATTGCGAATGAAGCCCGCGGCGCGCGTGGCAACGGTCTCATGTGTCGTGTTGATTCCTGCCTTCGCATGGCAGGCCGCCACCGCAAACGTCGATCTCGCCCTGTCAGCCCACCTTGCCGCAGTCGCCCTCTTCTCTATTCGACTTGCGCGACGTCCGCGCACCCTGGATATTGCTGGGTTGATTCTTGCCATGGGGCTTGCCATCGGTACGAAAATGCTGGCATTTCCGTATCTGCTGGCGCTCTCGCCGCTTTGGGGACGCGGACTCTATTGCATCGTTCGGCAGGCGCGCGGTTGGACGCGAGTGCGACTCAGCAATGCGGCGGCAGTGTTTGCTGTATTGTTGGCAGCTGGTTGGATCGGCGGATACTGGTATGGGCGAAACTGGCTGGTCACCGGAAACCCGCTCTATCCCTTAAGAGTGGCCATCGGTGACACGACCCTCTTCGAGGGCGTCTTCGATCGTGCCGCTATGCTCAACTCCAGTTTCAATATGAGCCGCTTCGGCCTGGAGGGACTAAACGAAATCATGGCCGACGTGCTGCGAATGCCGTATTGGTTCGCGGCGACCATGCAAGTGGATTCAACCAAGGCATCGACGTTCGGCGCAAGATCCATCCTGGGGGCGGTACTCGTTACGACCGTCTTGTCGCTGACCAGTCGGCGCTTTCGCAAACCCTACGCCCTGCCCGCAATGCAGGTGTCCGTCATAGCCATGTTGGCCCTGTTCTGGTGGAGTGTTCCTTACCAGATCCCGCGCTTTCTCTGGCCGCCGATTGTGCTCTCGATTGTGGCCGTCATCGGCGTCGTGTCGCGCCTTCCGGCGCGCGCAGCCCGATGGACCCTCCTCGCAATCGGTGCAGCGTGGCTCGTCGTATGTGTCGGAGTGCTGTCTTCAACATTCCTGACCGTGGCCGGCGTGGCGGCCGGCATCGGGGCACTGCTCCTCTTTGCGGCGCATGCCCGGTCAATTCGATTTGCCAGCGTGGCCACTTTTCTTGTTGCGATCATCGCCGTCTGGTGGGCCCTGTGGTTCATCGATCGCGGTGGCGACGCACCGCGCCGCGCGGTGTACGAGCAGGCGCGTCTTCGCGGATTCGGCGATGCGTGGGCCTGGCTTGACGATCATGTGTCCGGCAGGACGATCGCCTATGCCGGTCACAACATCCCGTATTTCCTGATGGGGCCGAGGCTGCGAAACCGCGTTATCCATGTACTTGCCGGAGGCCAACTGGATTGGGCGTATCACAACTTCGCGGCTTCGCCGGCAGCGCGATCCTTGGGCCGACCGAACGTAACCGACTTCGCCGCGCCGCGCATTGATATGAATGGAAACACGTGGTTGCGACGGCTCGCAGATGAGCATGTTGACTACGTCGTGGTCTCGCGACTGTTTCAAGGAACGCTAATCTCGCATCGCCACGATCGCGACGCATTCCCGATTGAGCGGCAGTGGCTCGACACCCTGGCGACGTCGCATGACGCCTATGGTCGTTCGCTGGCCTCGCGGACCATCTTCGGCGGAGGCTGGCTGCTCTTCTATCGGCTCAACCTACCCAGCGATGAATCGCTCTGGCCGCAACTCTCCACCGTCGTGCAGACCGAGACCGATGCCCTCGACCGGCGACGCCGCGACGGCACGCCGGGCGGGGCGATGATCGAAGACTATCCACTCGCCGCACAAGCCATCGAATCCATGAAGCTCGATGCGCTGCCGAAACAGCCATGATCGCCCAACACCCGGGGGCGCACACTGCCTTAACGAATACAGATGTCTTCTAAATCATCGGCTCTTGGCGCAGGGTGCACCGCGCTGGCGGTTCATTTTGGGGGCGGCAGCGGCCTGTCCGACGAGTCGGATACTGGGGTCTCCCGGAAAACCTCAGTGACATACGGTATGTCACTCTCGATTAAAAGTTCTGGCCGAAATTCGCAAATTCGGGGTCTGGGCGGACGATTTCCTAATTAGGATCGTGTTCCCGAAACGTGACTAGGGGCGGCGGGCGCTTTTGGCCTATGGAACCCCGAGGGCCCGGCACCGCCGCCCCTTCCCTTGGTCGCGTTGGGTATCTCCGCGCGCCCTGTTTTCGACCGCGATTCGACCGATTAAGCTCGCCGCATGAGCGACGTCGCGACGATCCATCGGCACATATCCGAGAAGGCCCGCCGGTTCGAGGAATCGGTCATTCGCCGCATGACCCA
>CAYXEY010000494.1:0-4540 GCA_964464105.1 uncultured Planctomycetaceae bacterium | reverse complement strand
ACCCCGCGGCCCAAACGCCTGCACAAACGCCCCGGTCACCGCCCCGTTTGCAAACTTTCCCCCGCCAATCTTGGATGCCGTTCCACCCACCACAGCGGCCTTGATAACATTTTTGATCCTGACATCTGTGCGCGTACTACCGTCGGATGCCTTGGACGCGAACCGGCTCGACACGAATCCAGCGGCGAATGCTGCTCCAAAGTCGCCACCCTGCGCCGCAGCAATCGCCCCCTGCACCAACCCGTGCGCCGCCGCCTGCACCCAATCGAGCGCACCCCCTAGCGCGGTGGCCAGGTTTCCGCCGATCTGGAACAGCGCCCCGACGCCTACGGCCAGTCCTGCGCTGATCGCGCCGAACAGAGCACCTTTCAGGGTTCCTGTTTCGAGATAGCCGGCGATCGCCGCGAGCACCATCGCCCCGACAAGTTCGACCGCAGCGAGCTTGCCAACGATCACCGCGGCCAGAAACCAGATGAAATGTCCGCTCGGGTCCGTATAACTGAGCGGATTGTTGTTGACGTACGTGTAGCGATCGAGCCCTTGGGTACTTTCCGGGAACTGCACGTACGGATCAGCCGACAGGAAACGGCCGATCTCTGGATCGTAGACTCGGCCATTCATGTGAATGAGGCCGTGATTGTCGAGCATCTCGTGGCTCGTGAAGCCACGGTTGGTAACCCAGAGGTTGTTGACCGCCAGCATCCCGCCTGCAGGCGCCACCTGCCATGCCGTGCTGCGCCGCTTACCCCACGGGTCATAGGACATGCGCTGGAGCAGCACCGCCGAACTATTGGTGATGGCCACCACCGAGCCGAGGTGATCGTGGTGGAGGTAGCTATCGGAGCTGCTGCCCGAGCTCCACTCGACGTGCACGGCCACGATAGCGGAACCGACGCGGACGTAATGGCGATACTCGGTGGTGCCGCTGGTATGTGAGGTTATATGCTCGAACGAATCGCCGACGTAGAACGTCGTCGTGGTGGGTTGAGTGCAACCGCAGCCACTGCAGGACTCGAGCGTGTACTTGCGATACCGGGCGCCGTCGGCCCCGTAGTTGAATGTCGTTTGGTTTGAACCCTCGATCAAGGTCTCGAGCTGATTGCCCGCAGTCCACCCCAGAATCTGGGTGCGCGCCCCGGTCGTGGCGGTCAGATTGCCGTTGTTGTCATACTGGTACGTGCGCACCACGCCATTCGCGGTGACCTGTCGGACCGCATGCGGCCCAGCGTCCGTGGCATTGCCGGCCGTATTCGCTGTCCCGTACAGGTAGTTGGTATAGTCCCCACCATTACTGGATTCTTTGAGCGTGATTCGCCCGGCGTTCGAGTAATCCGTGTTGTATTGCTCATTGAGGGAACCCGCCGACACGGTCACCGTATCCAGCCGGTCAAAGCCATCGTAGGTTAACGTCTCGTCCTTCCACGCCCCGCCTGCATTCTCCTGGTCCCGTCGCTTGAGCAGGTTGCCGCGTGCATCCCACTCATACCGCTCCATCTGGAACGTCGCTGCCGCCGTGCTGCTGTTCTCGATCAGGTAACCCGTAGCGGGGTCGTAAATCCGCAGCGTGCTGATCGCGTTGCCGAGCACGAAATTGGTGACGTTCCCGAGTGCATCGGTGCCGTTCAGCGTCCAATAGGTTGCGGTCCCTGCCAGATTCTTGACCTTGTAGAGAGCGCCCGCCTCGTTGTACTCATTGACGACACCGAAGCGCTTCGACCCGGCGAACGTCGCCGTCGCGTCCTCCGCTGATGCGGGGTAATACTGCCGGACGACGCGATTCTGGTCGTCGTAGTCAAAGGTGCGCCAGAAATAAAATAGCGTTGCCTGGCCTTGGCGCCGGACAATCTGTTTCACCCTCCCCCGCTCGTCGTAGTCGTACGTCTCCTGATACTTGGCCGTAGCCTGGCCGACTCCATTCGGGTCCGTCGTATAGGGCCCGATCGCCCTATACAACTTGCCTTTGCCAGCGCCATTGGCGACATCAAAGATCCAATCCGTGATACGCCGGTTTGTCGATCCGACCGCAAGCTCGCAGCGTTCAATCCGCTGGGTCATGCGACCCAGGTCATCGTAATACTGGCAGATCTTCCAGCGCCCCGTCCCGGCCTCGACGCGTGCGTCAAGTTGCCCGGTGAGTTCGCCCAGCACGTTGTACTCGTAGCTCCAGGTACCCAGGTCCGGGCTGGCCAACTCCGTCTTTTGGCCAACAGCGTTGAACCTGACCGTCGTAATGAAGCCGTCAGGATCCTTGATCCAGGTGTTGTTGCCATTAGCATCGTAGTCGTAGTAGGTGGAGACGCGCGTACCCGCCGGATTTTCGTAGAGCTCCAGCAACCGATCCTCGACATTGGTCACGCGGGTCACGCTCCGACCGGCATCACTGGTCGTCGTCTCGATGTGACCATTGACAACAACGTCATAGATGATCGACCTCAGCCGCCCCCCACCTGGCAAGGCCGCGTTGTATGCCGGCGGCGAACCACCCATGCAATTGGAGGCGGACGGGTTGTTCGACGAGGTCGGTGACCACTCGCGGATGACGCGGCTCTGGAAATCGAACTTCCGCACTGTCCAGCAGATATTCTGGCCACTACGGTAAGGCGCCGAAATCCTGAACTCCCGACCCAGTGGGTCATAGGCACGCTGCACGAAAACGTCGGCACCAGTCGCCGCTGTGGCTTGGCGCAGGATCTCCCGGCGCAATCCGTCGTACTCCACGACCGTCCGCGTGCCGGACGACAGCGTCTCGGTCACCTTGTAATTGGCGCCGGCCGCACTGCACCCCGCGACACTGCATTTCTGATAACTGGTGTCCTTGACGACCGTTCCACCCGGTGCAATTTCACTCGTCACCCGGCCGAAGCCATCGTAGAGCCACCGCGTCGTCAGGCCGTTTGGTCCCGTGGTGGTCAGGCGCGCACCGAGGTTCGGGTCCCATGTATGGCTTTCCTGGTGACCTAGCGCATTCGTTGAACTCTGCAGGAAACGCCGCGGTGAACCACCGTAGTCGCTGGTCGTTGTTCGCGAGGCAATGCCGTAACCACTGATCGTCTCCGACGTCCGATTACCGGACGCATCGTACCCATAAGTCTTGGTGAGCTTGAGGTGACTGGTTTGCCCTCCGTTGGCATTATTGGGATTGTCAACAACGGCGCCCTGATACGTCGTGTAGTTATCAGGCTCGGTGGTCTCCGAGGTCAACAAGCAGTGCGTGGGGTTATACGCAAACCGCGAGACACGGATCGCGTCCACCGGCGTGACCGTGTCGCTGTAGGCAACTCGCGTCTGCTTGACCCTGGTCGACTCCAGCCGAGACAGACACCACTGCGATGCCGACACCCAGTTCTCATAGTGGTGCTCTGTATCGGTTGTGTGCAGATTGCCGCCGGCGCCATCTTTGACCGTGGCCACGATCTTTCTGGCGTTGCCGTAGTCGTCATAGCTGGAGTACTCGACAGTCGTCGTCCTGTGCACCGCCGGCTGAGTCACCGGCGCGGGGATGGTCGTCGGCAGCGGGTAGCGTTTCTCCTCGGACTTGGACAAGTAGGGCCAGCGACTGCCCACTGCCCCACCGTGCGACGCCATGTCGCGATTGCCGTAGTCATTAGCCGTCTCGGAAGTCAGGAATGGCGGCGAGATTGGTGACGGTGTCTGTGTCCCGGGCGCCATGAACCAGCAGTCTGGATGCACCGGCGACGAGTCATTGCCGCCAACACCCTGGCAGGCCTCCTGCCATTGCAGGAGCACCGAGGCGCCACCGCCAGCCAGGACTGTAGAGGTATGATCGGGCGCGCGCGTCAATGCCGCCTTGAGCAATCCGGTGAACGGAAAAGTCTGCAGGTAGCGGTTTGTGGTTTCGGTTGCGGCGTTGTCATTCCACGCAAGGACCTCTGAGAATCCGGCGAAACCGTAACCCTGCCGATGGCTCTTGGCACCGCGGTATCGATACTGCGTGTCGATGTAGTTCCCGTTGCCGTCGGGGACCTTGTACTTCTTCACCACCACCATCGGTGCTGAAAAGTGCGCATAAGGAAACGCTGGCGCCGCGGTCGTCAATCCAACACTGCTCCAGTGATCGGCACGCCCCAGATAGGTTCCGGTGTCCGTGAGTGTTGAGTACTGCACCTGAACGGACTGGGTCGTCAGGCCGTTGTTGACGAGATTGAGCAAATCAGGTGTTGGACCACGAGCATGCTGTACGTAGTACGCCTCGTCACTTGTCCCCCGACTCACGATGTCGGGAATACCGTCGCCGCCGACGTCCAGAGCAAAATTCCCGGCTTCGTAGTTCTCTACTTCGGCACCCGTATCGAACGCATAGCTACTGTAGCCGTTGTTGTACGCAATCAGCGCCTTCCATCTGTTGTTGCCGCCGTTGTACACGAGCACGTCGGTCCGGCCATCCTGGTTGTAGTCGAGAATTACGCTCTTCGACAGTTTGCCCGCGGTGTAGGAGATGTTGGTTGAGGTGTAGCTTCGAGCGCTTCCGTAGCAGGCCTGTGGCTGATAATCACCCGTGGCGACAGCACCAAAGTATATC
>CAYXEY010000493.1:1758-4546 GCA_964464105.1 uncultured Planctomycetaceae bacterium | reverse complement strand
TTGGCCGTCGCATAGTTCGTGTAATTGGTCGGATAAACCGTGATTTGGTGATCCTCGATCTCGACGATCTTGGTGACCACGCGATCGAGCAGGTAGCGATCGTGCGAAATGATGACCGCCCCACCGGGGTGCAGCGCGAGGTACTTCTCCAGCCAGCGCGTGGCATCGATATCCAGATGGTTGGTCGGTTCGTCGAGCAGCAGCAGATCGGCCTCGGCCAGCAGCAATCTCGCCAGGGCCGCGCGGCATTTCTGTCCGCCCGACAGCACGCGAACCTTCTGCTGATACTCGTCCGGCGAGAAGCCGAGGCCGCCGAGCACCTCGCGCATCCGCACTTCGTAGCTGTAGCCCCCCGCCGCCTCGAACTTCGCATGCAGCTTGTCGTATTTTTCGAGCAGGGCCGCCTCGCCGGGGGCGCCGTGCGATTCGGCGATCTGATGCGACAGCCGCTCCAATTCCACGGCGTTCTGCCGAAGTGATTCGAACACCTCGCCGACCGCATCAATCAGGCTGACGTCCATCGGCAGGATCGGCTCCTGCGGCAGGTAACCCACCCGCAGGCCGCGGGCCAGCGTGACCGTGCCGGTGTCGGGCAGTTCGATGCCGAGGATGAGCTTGAAGAGCGTGGTCTTGCCGCTGCCATTGGCACCAATCAGACCGACCTTTTCGCCGGAATGCAGATCAAGATCGACGCCGCCCAGCACGAGCTTGCCGACGTAGGTTTTTACGACGTTATGGAGGGTGACGGAGGCCATGGGGAAAAATGAAGAATGTAGAATGAAGCATCCAGAAATGGGCTGACGCCATCTCTCGCACTCCTTCGTTCTACTTCCTACATTCTACATTCTCCATTCTACATTCTTTGATTACGCGATGAGCTTCATGGCCGCTTTCGGATCCGCCAGATAAGCCGCCGCCCGGGTTCGCACCGCCTTCACTTCCGGATTCGAACCGGGATCCGCGCCGATCAGCCGCGAATAGACAAGCGTCGTGTCGGCCCACAATTGACCGAGCCACGCTGACGCGGCAAGGTCAGGTTGATCCAGCGTGACCAGCAACACCGGCATCTTCTCGCTGCACCGCTGCACGTTGGCCAATGCCAGCACGAGATCGGTCGCGCCCGGCGTGAGGCCGGCATGGGCTGGATTGATCGCCTGGATCTTCGATTGCAGCAGCGGCGAATGCGTCGCCCATTCACCGGTGCGCAGCAGGAACATGCCGATCTTGTGCTCCGCCGTGCCGAGCATGGCTTCGAGATTCATGTGGCTGTCGCGCGGCAGGCCGAGATACCGCGAGATGGTCATGTCGTTCCCGTCGCGGTTGACGCCTTCGTTCCAGTATTGGCACAGCTCGTCGGCGCTGCACATGAGCAGGTCGTCATTCACACCGAAGTAGATGTGATTCACGCCGCGGCGCAGCTGCTGAATGCGAATAAACCGGGCCAGCACGACAGGCAGGCTGTCAGCCCGGTCAAGCGGCATCTCGCGGCATGCCGTGTCGATCGTGCGCCAGTAAGCGCGAACATCGAGCCCGCAGACATGCATCGGGGCCATCAGGATCGGCGTCTTATTGCGTCCATATCGTCCGGACACTTCGCTGGGCAGCTCCAGAAGCAGATTTTTGTCGCGAACTGCCAGATCGCGCAGCGGGCCGCTGTTGGCGAAGACGATGCGCTTCGTCACGGCCGGCGTGAACTCATGCAGCTTGATGCTCTCCTCGGTGATGCCGCTGCGCGAGAACTCCATGAACAGCGTGTTCTCGACCGATGCATCGGCCGGCAGCGCTGCGACTTCCTTCGGCGAGTTGGCCAGCAGCCAGATCGGATGCTTGCCCGTGCGGGCGTTAGCCAGCGCACTAACGAAGTAATTGAACTGCTCATTGGCCCCGATGCCGCTGTTAACCACATATCGGGGACCGGCCGCGCCAAAATGCTCGCGCACAAAGGCGTCGATCTTCGGCGCTTCGGTCGAAAGGAACTTCTCGCAATAAGCGGCCGGTTCGCGTCGATAGAGCACGCCCAGCGCGTCATCTGCCGCGGTTGGCAAAAACGCCGCCAGCGCCTTGTCGACGGCATCGAGCACGGCCTTTGGCGCGGACACCACGTCAGACAAGCCTGGACTCATCGTGCGTACTGAAATGCGTCCTTCGCAAATCCTGTACACACCGCGATCGGTCAGCCTCGGGCCCTGCACTTCGTTCTGATTGCCGGAGGTCGCGGCGTCCGACCGCAATCGCGCGATGGCCGTGGCGAATCCGTTGGATTCGAGAAACTCGCGGGCCTTTTCCGGCGTCGTGCGCCAGGCCTCGGCGAGATTGTTGATCAAGCGCTGTGGATCGATCGCCCCAGATAGCGCGTCATCCAGACGCGGCAACCCGACCTGCGGAATGCCCAACGCCTCGCAGGCCACGCGCGACGCCTGTCGCAATTTCCCGGAGACGGACCCAGCTTCCTTGTCTGACATGGGATCCCACCCTTGTGTACCACTCACGCTCGCACTCGCAGCAAGCCGCCAGTGGCACTTCCAAATTCTGCATTGAGTATAAGAGACGACCCGCGCGGGAGGGCGCCCGCGCGGGTCGTGAACAATCTCTGGAGTTCAAAACCGACTAAGCGTCGGTTTCACACGCGACGATCAGCCCTGTCCCTCTTCGCTGTCCTGCGTGCGGTCACGCAGCAAGGCGGTGTTGCTGATGATGTCGGTGGTCTCCTCGCCGGCGCCATGCAGACCGCCGCGGCGGGGCTTCGAGCCGCCGTCAGCACGCGGTTCGCCGGTCGAGCTGCCGTCGG
>CAYXEY010000493.1:0-1748 GCA_964464105.1 uncultured Planctomycetaceae bacterium | reverse complement strand
GCTTCTTCGACAAGCCGATCTTGCGATCCTGCGTGTCGACCCGGAGGATCTTGACCTCGATCTCCTGTCCGATCTGCACTTCCTGGTGCGGATCTTCGATCTTGTGATCGGCCAGCTCCGAGACGTGCAGCAGACCTTCGAGGTCTTGCTCCAGCTCGACGAACACGCCGAAGTTCGTGATCTTGGTGACCACGCCCTTGACGATCATGCCCGGCACATAGCGATCGGGCACGGCATGCAACCACGGATCCTCGGTCAGCTGCTTGAGGCCCAGGGCGATGCGCTGCTTCTCCTGATCCACCGAGAGCACGACGCACTTGATCTCGTCGCCCTTCTTGATCAGCTCCGACGGATGGCTGACCTTCTTGGTCCAGCTCATGTCGGACACGTGCAGCAGGCCGTCGATGCCGTCTTCGATCTCGACGAAGGCGCCATAGTTGGTGAGGTTGCGGACCTTGCCGACGATGACAGTGTTCGGCGGATATTTCTCGGCCACGCGGGTCCACGGATTCGTCTCAGTCTGCTTGAGGCCGAGCGAGATTTCCTGCTTGTTCTTGTTGATGGCGAGGACAATGACTTCGACCTCGTCACCCGGCTTGAGCAGCTCCGAAGGATGGGCGATGCGCCGCGTCCAGGACATTTCGGAGATGTGCACCAGGCCTTCGATGCCGCCTTCGAGCTTGATGAACGCGCCGTAGTTGACGATGTTGACCACCGCCCCTTTGACGCGCATGCCGATCGGGTACTTCGCTTCGACCTGATCCCACGGGTTGTCCTGGGTCTGCTTGAGGCCGAGGGCGATCTTTTCCTTCTCCTGGTCGATGTGCAGAATCTTGACCTTGATCTTCTGGTCGACCTTGAGCAACTCGCGCGGGTCGCTGATGCGATCCCAGCTCATGTCGGTGATGTGCAGCAGGCCGTCAATGCCGCCGAGGTCCACGAACGCGCCGAAATCGGCGATGTTCTTAACCACGCCCTCGCGGACCTGGCCCACCTCGATCTCTGACATCAGCTTGGTCTTGCACTCGGCCCGATCGGTCTCGATCAGCTTGCGGCGACTGATCACGATGTTGCGCCGCTCCTGATCGATCTTGATGATCATGGCGTCGATGGTGCGACCGAGGAACTGATCGACGTCGCCGGGCCGGCGGATGTCAATCTGGCTGGCCGGCAGGAAGGCCAGCACGCCGATGTCCACCAGGATGCCACCCTTGGTCTTCTTTACGCACTTGCCGCGAACGCGATCGTCCTCCTTGCAGGTGGACATCACGCGTTCCCAGCCGCGAATGCGGTCGGCCTTGCGCTTGGAGAGCACGATCGTGCCGGTGTCGGACTCGATCTGCTCGATGAGCACTTCAATCTCGTCGCCGACGTCGATCTCGGTGGGATCATCCCACTCGTTGACGTTGACGTAGCCCTCGCTCTTGAGACCGACGTCGACAATGATCTCGTTGCCGCTGCGGCCGATGACCTTGCCCTTGAGGATGGTGTCGCTCTTCAGCTCCGGTACGCTGCGGGCCGTGGCCTTATCTATGGCCAAGGTGTCGGGTGAACCGCCCTCGAACATGCCGTACATCATCCGCGACAATTCGTCGTCGGAAACTTCAATCTGCGAAAGCATCTGACTGTCAATCATGAAACTACCTGACTCTATCGAAGGATCGAACCGGTTTGGTTCCGGTTCAACGTCGATGGGTTTCCCGCCGCGAAGCGCAAGCGATGCGACATCGGGCGAGCGGCGCCGGATC
>CAYXEY010000492.1:0-4546 GCA_964464105.1 uncultured Planctomycetaceae bacterium | reverse complement strand
CGTGTGTCCGGTGGTGTAGAATCCGATCCCATGCGCAGGCTGGGTAAGCTGGGCAGTAATCCAAGTGTGAGCGACAATGTTGATATTGTACGCAACGAGATCGTATCCTGTGGTGCCATTGCCGGAAATAAAAAGGCTGGGAATCGGTGAGGAGAAAACGGCCCCCTGTAAGACATAATTGAACGCCGGCGTTATGGCGGCGCCCCCAAAGCTTGGTTGGCCATTGGGTAGTGTTTCGAAATTAATCAACGACACTGAATCGTTGGGGAGAATGAAGCTAGAATTGCTACCGGGCCAGGTGCAATAAGGCACCTGCGTCAGATCGCAGGGCGAGCCCTCGCAGCTATTCGACACAAATGAACAGAAAAGCGGTGCCAATGCGACAATCGTATGAAAAGGCTTCACAAAGTCTCCCAACAATGACCGACTTTCTCAGATGACTAGATCCCTCCGCAGTTGCTGAAAATGACTCGAACATGGCTGTTCGGATCAAATATGTCGTCTCCACCGACTTCAACAATGTCGGGCAGGCCATTTCCGTCAACATCTCCTACCGTTACAAATCGGGGGTCTCTTCCGGATGGCATAGTCATTGCCAAAAACCGGTTATGGACGCAACTTAGGATCGTGATGGTTTGTCCCGCTTCAAAACCGACAACCAGGTCGTCGTCGCCATCGGCATCTAAATCAGCGGCCGCTAACGAAGTCGGTCGGAAGTCCGGTCCACCGACCGGGATGATAGCTGTTGCGTAATAGCCTCCACCATCGTCGCGGAAAATCGTTACAAGCCGATTCGCAAAATCCGCGCATGCGATGTAGGGAGCACTAGCACCTACGAACCGCCCGGTCGCGACTGCCACCGGCGTGGGGGGGGGGCTGCCACCAACGGGCGTGTCAATGAGCAAATCGGTGGACGAACTGAATGTACCGCCGCCGTCATTGTGCAGAATTCGCACCGCCGGAAGATAAAAGGTTTCAGGATGAATTGTTTGACGGCATTAGATCATCCTGACGCCCCCCCCGCGAATTATGGTCTTGCTGGCATGCAAGGTGCAGCGGCGAATATAACCGCGGCTGCGGGAGAGGCTGCGACTCGATTCGATTGACCTGTGAAAAGGAGATTTAAATAATGACATATAGAAAAATAAGGGGTGAACCGTGCCGGCGGGCTGATCGGAACATGAGACCCTTCCTTTCAATCCCCCAGTGCCGCAGGACCATCGAATGCAACTTGTTCCGATAGTATGCACCCTTCTTGCCTTAATGTCAATAAAATGGAAATTGGAAATCCCCGGCCCGTACTGCGTGAATGAGGAACATAATGTCCAAGCTTTCGCCCCAATCGTTGATCGAGCAGCTTCAATGGCGCTACGCCGTCAAAAAGTTCGATGAAACCCGCACGATCAGTCCGGATGATTGGAGCGCGTTGGAACAGACGCTTGTCTTGACGCCGTCGTCGTTCGGCTTGCAGCCGTGGCGGTTTGTGGTCATCACCGATCCGGCCATCAAGGCGAAGCTGCCGGCGATCTCGTGGGGTCAGAAGCAGACCCAGCAATGTTCGCACTACGTGGTGTTCGCGGCCCGCACGTCGATGACCGCCGAGCACATCGACCGATTGATCGAGCGCACCGCCGAGGTCCGCGGCGCTCCGATCGAGGCACTGGCGAGTTATCGCGGCATGATGATGAAGACCCTGGTGCCGCCGGCCCCGGGGTTCGAGATTCGACATTGGGCTGAGTTGCAGGCCTACATCGCCTTGGGCAATTTCATGACCGCCGCCGCGATGGTGGGCATCGACACCTGCCCAATGGAGGGCATTGAGCGGGATAAGTACGACGCCCTGCTGGGCCTGCCCGCTCAAGGGTTTGCGACAGCGGTGGCCTGTGCCGCCGGTTATCGCGCTGCCGACGACCGATATTCGGGGATGGCCAAAGTTCGTTACCCCGCGGATGAGGTCATCCAGCGGGTTTAAAACGGAACGTCCTAAATCCCATGGATTCTTCGGGCTGGCAACATGGGCCGATGAATAGAATGGTTAGTGCGGTTCCATTGAGGCGCGCGTGGGCCAGGTCTGATGTCCATCGTTCAATCCATGTGGCGGGGGGTGCTGTTTGTGCTGTGGACGATCGCGACGATCGTCTTCGCCCTGCCCGCCATGCTGCTGGAAATGGCCATGCCCAATCGCAGCGATCACCATGATGCCGAGCACGGACAACAGGTTCCGCACGGCCCGCTCATGGTCGGTCTCGACGCCGTTTCCGCGCTGTGCACTTATTTCATCGCCGACTTGATTCGCTGCTGGATCAACGGGCGGACCTGGCCCGAAGTCGTGGCTGGACAGGGGAGCACCTTACATTTGCACATCAAGATGGCGATTGCGGTCACAATCGCCTGGCCGCTCATTCTGTATTGGCTCGGCTGGTACAAACCGCGCTGGCGGAGCTGGCAGTGGCGGTTGCGGGGCACCGCGGCAGCCGGTGTGCTGCTCGGACTGGTGATGTCCGCAACGTCGCTGGTGTTGCATCGCGACCTTTATCCACGCAGTCAAATCGGCTTTACGGTTATCATGATTCCGCTGATGACCGCCATCGTGCTGTCGATCCGCGTGTGGCTGTTGCGGACGCTGCGACAATCCGATCCCGCCGTCGCGTTCCGTGAGGAATGAGCCGCGGTCATTAATCGAATGCCAGATGTATGGTGGGGTGCGGGGCAACGCTGCGCCGCTGAGTGCCGTTTCATGAGTGACAATGTGTTTATCACTCGGCGGATTGTCCGGGCCCGGCGGCGGACCTGCGCGACGACCATTTTCGTTTTGATGTTGTCGAGCCTGGTTGGATGCGTTGTTCCCAACGGCCTTCCCTTTTTGAATGGCGGCAATTCGCCGGCCTCCATCCAGCCGAGCGTTTCTAACGGGACGGTGTTTACGGCGCCCGGCGTGCCGGTCATGTTGACGCTTGTCGGTGTCAATCCAGACGGCAGCGATTTGACGTTTTCGATTGTCGCGCAACCGGCCCGCGGGACGCTCAGCGGGCTTAACAATGCGGCCATCGGCTCGGCGACCGTTCTGTACTCGCCGCCCGCCACGGGCAGCGGTTCGGACAGTTTCTCGTTCAAAGCGTCAAACGTTTCTGGTGAGTCGTCTACCGAGGCTACATTCACCATCAACCTCGGGCCGCCGGCGCCGGCCGGTGCGCCGATCGCAGTTCATCAAACTGTCTACACACTTCAGGGCGTGGACAAGGCGTTTTCGCTTGCGGCCATGTCACGCAACGGCGCGGCCCTCACTTACAACATTCTCACGCCTCCGGCACATGGCGCGCTCACCGGCGCGGCGCCGAATCTCATCTATCGCCCGGCGGCCGGATTCATCGGGACCGACACACTCAGCTTCAAGGCGACCGACAGCGGCGGTGACAGCGCGCCTGCGTCGGTCACTTTCAACGTGCAGGCGCCCGCGAGTTACACCCCGCCGGTCGGAGTGCCCATGCCCGAGTTCGGCATCACCCAGACCGTCGCAGGCCTTTACGGCAGCGATTCGTTTTATACGCATTGGGTGGATCCGAGCCATCCGAACGCGACGGACTCGGCCAATCCGAAAGGGACCAAGACGACGCCGCGTGTAAGCCTTCCCGGCGATGTTCCGGCCGGCAGCGTAGTCGTCATGGCCGGTGGCACGTTCGAATCGGTTGAGTCCATCACCTCCGCCGGTACCGCAGCCAGGCCGATTTTCTATCGTGCGCAGAAATCGGCGTCACCGCCGATGTTCAAGAACAAGCTGGTGATCGAAGGGGCTGCGCAGTACGTCATCGTCGAGAATCTCGTGGTCGATCTGGACTACCAGACTTCCGGCATCGATATCGCGGGCACAGCCCATCATGTTGCCCTGCGGAATTGCGACATTCGCGAGGCCCAGGGCGCCGTGGCCGTGTTCGACAATGTCAGCCATGTCGTCGTGTTCAACAATCACATTCACGACTGCGGCGATTTGAACGCCCCCGGCGACGTCGACGACAACGGCATCATCATCGGACAGGGCCAGAATTGCTGGGTTCTGGATAATCACGTGCGACACTGCGTCGGTTCGGGCATTGTGCTCAATCCCGGATTTGGCGAGGCGAATTCGATCATCAACCATTGCTACATCGGTCGCAATCAGGTGCATCATGTCCGGCAGTCGGGCCTGTGGAGCAAGCAGAGCCAGGATAGCGTGTTCAGTCAGAACACGGTGTGGTCGATCCTGCTCACCAATCACACGTCGGCGGACGGCATCGGGTTTCAGTATGGTCCCGAGCGGTTGTGGATCCTCAACAACCGCGTGTTCGATTGCGAATATGGCATTCGCTCAGGCAGCAACAGCGTGGCCAGCCCCGGACAGACTCTCTACGTGATCGGCAATGTGCTGCATGATATTCACGACAAGCGTGGAGATTGGGATCCCGACAGCGCCTGGAGCAACGCGGGCATCACGCTGGTCGGCGGAGTAAATCGGTTCATTCACAACAACACGATCTACGAGAACGGCCGCCTGGGCGTGAATGTCGGCAGC
>CAYXEY010000491.1:0-4547 GCA_964464105.1 uncultured Planctomycetaceae bacterium | reverse complement strand
GGCGAGTGCGCCGACCGCCTCCTTGCGGCGGACGTTCTGGCTGGGCGAGGCGCCGTCGCTCATGATCCGGGCCATGAGATCGACGTACGTCGATTTGTGGGACGAGGCCGGGGCGTTGGTCACCTCGCGGCGAACGTCCCGCCGCTCGGCCCGCAAGGCGCGGTGCTCGTCGATCAATTTGCGGTCCAGAATGGTGAACATCCAGCGGAGGAACGAGTCCTTGCCCTGGTAGTCGAACTGTCCGATGGCCTTGAAGACCTCCAGGTACACATGCTGCAGGATGTCCTCGGGCTCGATCTTGGCCTTCATGACTGCGTCCATCTGCCGCAGCAGCCGGGCCCGCAGGCGGGGGTGGTAGGCCACCAGCAGGCGGCGGACGGCGTCCTCGTCGCCGCCACGGGCATCGCGGATCAGAATCTGGGTTTCCTGGGGGTCCATGGACAGGTAACTCGCCAAAACAGACATTTCAGAACCCCAGACGCGAGTCCGGGGCTTTGTAACGTGTGATGCAGCCCTCTACGAATCCGGCCCACCACTCGCCCGCCTAGGCGGATCTTCGACGTGGTGGGTTCCAATTAAGGCACCCATCGGCGCGTGCCGTGGCAACCGGCCAGAATCCGTCAAAAACAGCCCGAAAAGGCTGTGCCACAGGCGATTACGCCGTACCCCGCAGAGGGAAGACGCCACCTGCGACAAAATAAACGCCTGTGACAATCATAATGTGCCCTTTGGGCGTATGTTAAAGGGAGACCGGCCCGGGAACCGTTCCAAACGCGGCACGTCTTTGTAATTGCAGCCCGGGTAAGGCGTGGTACATTGAAAACGCGTCCGTTAAGCATTTCTGGCCAAGTCACAGGCGGTCCACCGGCTGAGCCGGACGACGTGGGACCGTCGAATTGGGGTAAAATAGCGGTTCCCGACGATTCGGGCGGGTTTGTGGAGTCGGGCCGCGGTATCATGAAGGACGATCGGGACAACCAGAACGGCGGTTCCACCGACCCGCGGGACGAGCGGATCGGAGAGCTGCTGAACGATTTCTTCGATCGGCGGGCCCGGGGGGAGTCGATCTCCGAAGCGGCCTTTCTGGCCGAGAACCAGGAATATCGCGATGAGCTGCGCGAGCATCTCCGCGGCCTGGACATCATTCGCGACATGGGCAGCGGGTCGAGCAATGACCTCGCTGATGATCAAACCCGGCATGCCGACGGCAGCTCAGGGGTAAACGCGCTCACGCCCAGGAAACTGCCCACGATTCCCGGCTACGACGTGCAGAAGCAGATCGGCCGCGGCGGCATGGGCGTGGTCTACAAGGCCATGCAGAAGTCGACCAGCCGCGTGGTGGCGCTGAAGGTTCTGCTGGAGGGCGAGTTCGCTTCGGATGTGGCGCGGAAGCGGTTCGAGCGCGAGATCGCCCTGGCGGCGCAGCTCAAGCATCCGTGCATCATCCCCATTTTCGACAGCGGAAGTTTTGACGGCCGTCTGTATTACGCCATGGAGCACGTGTACGGACACGGGCTTTCGGAGTACGTCAAGGTCAATCCGATCAACGCAGCGGCGAAGCTGCGATTGTTCGCGCGGATCTGCGATGCGGTGTCGCACGCCCATCAGCGCGGCGTGATTCACCGCGATCTCAAGCCGGGGAACATCCTCGTGGACGGCGGGGGCGTGCCGCACGTGCTGGACTTCGGCCTGGCCAAGGCCGGCAGTCTGGCCGACGCGCAGCTGTCCATGACGGCCCAGATCGTCGGCACGCCGGCCTACATGTCGCCGGAGCAGGCCGCCGGCGACCCGGGCGGCATCGACACGCGCAGCGACGTGTATTCGCTGGGCGTGATGCTGTATGAGCTGATGACCGGCACACTGCCGTATGAGACGAATGTCTCGATAGGTCGGGTGATGCAGAACATCGCCCATGCCGAGCCGGTGCTGCCGCGCAAGGTGAAGTCCGACCTCGATGCCGACGTGGAGGCGATCATCCTCAAGGCATTGGAGAAGGACCGTGAGAAGCGATATCAGTCGGTGGACCTCCTGGCCACGGACATTCGCAATCATCTCGAAGGCGCGCCAATCAGCGCAGTTCCGGCGACCGGGATGTACCTGCTGAAGAAGGGGATCAAGCGGCATGCGATGCTGCTGGCGATCCTGTGCCTTGTGATTGTAATTGGCGGCGTGATATTCAGTGTTGTGCACAAGTCCGTGCGCAAGGCCGAGCAATCGCAGCAGAAGGCTGACGTATTGCAAGGCAACATCGACACGCGAAACCGGGTGGAGACTGAGCGGCGAGAAGAGGCAGAGCGGAAAAAGGCGGAATCAATGCGGCAGGTGTTTGACTACATGATGAGTGGTCAACTGGCCAACCAGCCGCCCGAGAAACAGAAGGTGCTGACCGAAATCTCGGCCGACCTGATCAACATGGTAGGTCAAAAGGACAAGGCGGCGGCCCTGCGCAACCTCTTGCCCAAGATCGGCAAGGCCATGGCCGAGGTCGAGTCAAGCGCGACTCAGGCACCGCCCGTGACGGGTTCGCAGCCGGCGACAGTCACGCAAAAGCAGGAGCAGGACGAAGTCTACATGCGTATTCTTGACGCCATGCTCCGCGCCGTAACGCAGCAGATCTCGGTCGAAGAGCCACCGACAACCACGGCCCCGGCCGTTCCGCCCGGTGCGCCCACGACGGGCGGTTGATTTCCATAAATCGTGTGTTTGTCAGCTGCACGAATCGACGGTTGGCGGCGGCGTTCTGAATTGGAAGCCGTCCCTGCATTCGCACTGACGGACAAGCCGGCGGCACCCCGCGTTCTTGAGTTTGCAAATCAAGTCTTGGCGGGTTGCCGTGATTCCGCGCTTCTCGCGGTTTTCTCAATCCCAACTTGTCGCGGTTCATTGGGTTCGTGCGAGGCCAGTAAGTCGGCCAGCGATTTCGTCGCCGTGATCATTGATTCACCGATCTGCTCGCTCATCACGCCCGGCACGTAGCCGATGACGTGGCCCGGCACGATTTCCCAGACGTGATCGGGACTCTGATTGGCGAACCAGTCGCGGAGCGCGGCTGACGCGGGACCGGTCCACTGTTCCGGATCCTCGAGGTGGGCGGTCAAAATAGACGGACTGGCGGGTGGTCCGAAGGTGGTGCGCTGATGACCGATCGGCGCGCCCACGGCTCGTGCCCAGCCGGACCCCGCGATCAGAGCGCGGGAATAACCATGGTCGAGCATTGCGACAGCGCCCACCCAGTGATGGCGAAAGCGGCGGTGCTCAAACCCGGTTTCGAATACGTACTCAAAAAGCAGTGAACCCTTGTCGACGTTCGTGACCCGGCGCAGCCGCCGGGTGTGACCGAGCGTGGAGAGGTTGGTCGCCAGCATCCAGGGCGGGAAAAGGTGGGTGCGACGAAAAAGCATGTCGGATTCCGTGCGTGCAGAAAAATCACGCGCAAAGGCCTCGCTGCTGCGACAGACGACAAAGGCGCGGGTTAACCGCCGGGTCGCGGCTTGGGCTTCTCGGGCGGTTGCATTTCCGCGCCCTTGTCCGCGGGCTCATCGTCGGATGGCTGCGATTCGGCGACCTCCGGGCGAACCAGATCGACCCCGTAATCTTCGACCGGATGCTTGAGGCTGCGAATCCAGTTTTCGATCACGCGATAATTGTTATGCGCCCGATTGGGAACTCCCACCTTGTATTTAACGTCGCCGGGGTGCTGCAACTCGGGTTTTACGTCTTTCGGAGGAAGCATGTAGGTGAGCAGGAGCGACTCGTCCGGGTTGACGCGGTCGATGACGGCGTGATTCTCGCCCTTGACCTGACAGAGCGTGATGAAGTTCGTATAGGTCGACACCGGCAGCCGCTTGGGATCCTTGATCAGCGTGAAGCCGACGGCCTCCTGATTGGTGGACGAATGGCAGCCGGCCGTGGCGCAGTTGTTCAGCACGATCGGCAGAACTTTCTTGCGGAATTGAACAAACACCTCGGGATCGTTCTCGATCTCGACCTGGTTCGCGTACTTAAGATCCTTGTCAAACTGAGCGATGCGGTGGAGCTTCATCGGCGGCGTGAGCCGGAGGAACTCGCGGCGCTCCTTGTCGCCCTGGTATTTGGACTCGGACTTCTTGTCGCCGAGGAATTCCTCGATGACCTTTTGCGGGATTTTCACGGTGACAGGGTCGGGCCGGTCATCGTCGGTGATGCGAATGGCCCGAAGCTCGCAGTACTTGATGCGGTTGATTTCGGCAGGAGTGAGTTTGCGAATCGGGGCGACCTTTGTCTGTCCCTCGTCGTCAGGTGGATCGTCGCGGCCGGGGTTCTGCGCGACCGAGATCGTGGCGAAGCCGGTGAAGGCGGCCAATGCCAGGGCGAATATGACTGTACGGCGCAGGAGACGATTCATGAACGAACCTCCGGTGAGGCATCGATTGTCCCCCTCCCGCCGCGGCGGGTGAATAATGGGTGGACGCGATTCGCTATGATCTTATCACAGTGCGGAGCAACCGGGGAATCCTGGGCGAAATGTCTACGAATTCAGACAGCCTAAGCAGTTTGGTGGGTCGCAC
>CAYXEY010000490.1:0-4551 GCA_964464105.1 uncultured Planctomycetaceae bacterium | reverse complement strand
GCGAGTTGCCGGAAGAGATCACGGTCATTGCGGTCAGCGGCGACGGCGGCGATGACATCTGCATGGACCAAGTCATCGGCGCGGCCCTGCGCAACGATCCGTTCATCCTCTTCGAATACGACAACAAAGGCTACATGAATACCGGAGCGCAAATGTGCTACTCCGGCTACAAGGGCCAGAAGAACAGCAATGCCTACGTGGGTCCGCAGCAGGCCGGCAAGCGTACGCACCACAAAGACATCATGGAGATCCTGCGCGGTACCTTTGCACCGTATCTGGCGACCACCGCTGAGTCGCATTCCCTCGACATGATCCGCAAAGCCCGCAAGGCCCAGGCGACGGTTCGCGCCGGTGGGTTTGCATTCGTGAAGACCCTCTCGGTCTGTCCGCTCAACTGGGGCATGGAGGAGCACGTCGGCCCGTCAGCGGTGGAGGCGGCGGTGAACGCCTGCCTGCATCCGCTGTTTGAGATCGAGCACGGGGTCACCACGATCACCGTGGACCCGGAGAAGAGCAAGAAGAAGATCCCCATCACCGAGGCCCTGGTGAAAATGGGGGGATTGTTCTCACACATCGGCCGCCCGGAGCACGCCGAACTGGCGGCTGACATTCAACAGGAGGTCGATCGGCGCTGGGCCCGACTGAAGGCGATGTCGACACACGAGTTGCTATGACTTGCGTGAAGCGCGGCGTTGCGGAGGACTCAGACTGAGCCGACTCAAGGAGTTGGCCGTGAATCCGAAATCACGAATTGTCTCGCTGCACGTTCTCAGCAGCTTCGCGGGGACCGGTTGCAACTTGTTCTTTCCGCCACCTCTGCCGCCGCCCACCGGCGTTCAGGCGGTCTTCGACGACGTCTGGAATACGATTGATCATCAGTATTCCTATTTTGTCTACAAAAAAATCGACTGGAATGCGGTGCGCAACACGCATCGGCTGGACTTCGTCGACGCGCTGACCCTTGACGAATTTGCCGCAAAGATCGCCGTTTTCCCGGCCGAGCTGCGTGACGTACACGTGAATGTCGAAGAGCCCGACAGCACGCCGGTCGGTGTCTTCGTCAAATCGTGGGTTCCGAAATTCTCGAGCACCCCGCGTAATCGCTGCAAGGCCTCCGGCTACAGCGTGATGGGCGCAAACGTCATCCACCACGCGTGGATCGAGAGCGGCTCCACGCGAACCATCGGCCATTTCCGGGTGGATACGCCGGATTCGAACGCGTTTTCGGGTATCAGTGAATCCGATATCGACGATTTGTTTGAGGCTCGGAGCGCTTGAGATTTGAAGCGCGTAGGCAGTTCGCATCAATCGCTCGAAGTCTGCAGGCAGGTTCATTCAGGATATGAGCGCGACAATTGTACTAATCGCATCTGCGTCGAATTGGCAATCAATTGAAAGCGAGCTGAGGAGATCGAAATGAACACGATCAGAAACCACAGAACCAGTCGAAACGGGTCATGTGAACTCGCGGCAGCCATATTCGCAACCAGCCTTTGTTGTTTTTCGCAGACAGCCACCGGCCAATGCGTGGAGCAATGGTTCGCGACTGATGGCGTCTCGGGCGGTACGCCGCCCGCCGTTTTCGCGATCAAACCCTGGGATCCGGATGGCACGGGGCCACTGTCGCATGTGCAGGCGATTGGCGGTCAGTTTGCGGCTGCAGGAAGCACCACGGCTACGAATGTAGCACTGTGGGACGGAACCAGTTTCAGTGCACTCGGCGAAGGGACCAACGGGCGAGTCAACGCGCTTGCGGTGCTGCCCACGGGCGAACTCGTTGCGGGCGGGAGCTTTTCAATGGCGGGCGGCGTCGTTGTCAACAACATCGCCCGTTGGGACGGCGTCGCGTGGAACGCCCTCGATATTGGAATGAACAATGAGGTCACCGATCTGGCGATCATGCCCAACGGCGATCTTGTGGCCGGCGGATTCTTCACGACGGCCGGCGCAGGCAACGCGAACCGCGTGGCCCGTTGGAATGGCGCCGCGTGGTCGAGCTTGGGAACGGGAGTCGGCGGCTCGGTCTACGCCGTGCTGGTCATGCCCAATGGCGATGTTGTCGTTGGCGGCACCTTCACGACCGCCGGCGGGTCCACCGCGCTTCGGGTCGCGCGCTGGAATGGTGCCACATGGACCGGCATTGGAGGGATGACCGGTGGTGCCAACGTTGGAGTGTTTTCGCTGTGCCTGATGCCCAACGGCGACATCGTCGCGGGCGGGAATTTCACCTTCCCCGGCAGCCGCGTGTCGCGCTGGAACGGCACGACGTGGACCGGCCTCGGCACGGGTGTGAACAACGCGGTCTGGGCGCTCACCGCACTGGAAAGCGGCGACCTCATCGTCGGCGGCTCCTTCATTTCACCCTCTTTCGCGATCGCGCGCTGGGACGGAGCCGCCTGGTCGGGCCTCGGTACCGGACTGGCCGGCGGCAACGTCCAGGCATTTGAGGTTCGGCCAAACTCCGACCTTCTGGTGGGCGGTGCCTTTACCACCGCCGGCAGCTTTGCGTCGCCGGGCCTGGCGAGATGGGCGATACCTGTCCCAATCATTTCGCAACAGCCGATGTCAACCGCGACGTGCGCGTCCGGCTCTGCGATGTTCAGCGTCATTCCGGATGGCGCGGGGCCGTTCACCTTCGCGTGGGAGGCGGAACTCGACCCAAGTATATGGACGCCTGTCGAAGACGGAGTTCTGCTGCATGGCGCGATCATCCTTGGAACAGTGAACGGCGCCAGCACTTCGGTTCTTACGATCGACGGCCTCACGCATTTTCCCGAAGATCGGAACTCTCTGAACCTCCGGTGCAATCTCATTGATTCCTGTGGGAGCACGACGAGCGACACTGCCTTGTTGACGGCGTGGCAGATTGCAACCGGAGATGCAAACGGAGACGGACTCTGCAATGGCGGCGATGTCCCAGTCTTTGCGGACGCGGTCGTTCACGGGGGTGTCCCCAGCGCGGGGTTGTGTGCATGCGATTTCAACGCCGATGGAGTTGTGACCGCGGCCGATGTGGATGGACTCATCAGTCACATGCTGGTGCAGTAATTGATGAACACCGCGTGATTTTTGTTTGAACGCGCGCGACCGGGCGTCGGGCGGAGAGTCGGCGTCTGCCCCATGGACGTGCTGGGGGGGTGAACGGTGTGACCCAATGGTGGAATTACTCATGACAGGATGAACCAACATGGACAAATCCAAATCAACACTGGTTGTAGCGTTGTTTATCGGCGTCGCCGCCGGGCGAGTCATCGGTCAAAACTGTCCCGGTTCCCAGGGGCCAAGCGACTTCTGCACGTCGGCTTATGTTCTGCCCGGCACGCCGGGTGTGCATGAAATCGTCATGAATGTCGCACCGGCCACGACCGTGGGCGAGTCAATCTGCTCCTCTAACGTGGGACATACGGTCTGGTTCTCGGTTACGCCGACGGTCAGCGGCATGCTGACTTTCACGACGTGCCATCCGCGAACCACATACGACACCGTCGCTCAGGCCTATCGTGGCGGAGACTCAATGTGCGAATTCATGACTGTTATCGAGTGTAACGATGACACGACGAGTGTCGCCTGCGCCAACGGCTGCAGTGCGTATGGCTCAACGCTGCGCTTCGAAATCGCCGGCGGAACTCAATATCGTTTCCAGGTCGGCTCCTACAACAACAACGCCGCGGGTTGCAATCTCTGCCTCGGCGTGAACGTGACCATCTGCGACGAAAACGACACCACTCCACCGACGACGGCGATCACATCTCCTGTCGGACTGGGTTGCGTCTGCGGCTTGGTGCCCATTATCGGCACGGCACAGGGAAGCGCCGGCGATCTCCGTCAGTACCGCCTCGAGTACGCAAACGCGGTCAGCGGAATCTGGAATCTGATCACCAGCGGGAATCTGGACGTCGTGAATGGGTTATTGGGCGCCTTGGACACAACCGCGTTGCCAGTGGAGGGATACTACATCCTGAGGCTGACAACTGAGGACATCTGTGGAAATGTCGGATCGTCCGTGGTCGTGGTTTGGATGGACCGGTTTCTTGACTCGCTTCAGATGCAGACGCCGTCGGCAAACCAAATCCTGGCAGGCACGATCTGCGCGGAAGGCACTGTGTTTGACAACTGCCCGCCCGGGACCTTTGCGCTCGAACGCAGACCCCTTGGTGGACAATTTGTGCTCTTCGACTCCCTGTACCCGCCATGGATCATCAACAATACGCTAGGCGCATGGAACACCCTTGGATCCCCGGACGGCAACTACGAAGTCCGATTGACCGGGCAGGACAATTGCAATCACGCCCAAACAACGAGCGCGTTCATCATCGTGGACAACACCTCCCCAACTGCGATCATGACATCGCCGAATTCGTGCGGCTTCGTCAGCGGTGTGGTGCCCATCGTTGGATCGGCGAACGATGCAAATCTGCTGCGATGGGATCTCTACTTCAGCGGTGGCGACTTCCACCATTGGAGCCTCATCACCGGAAGTCAATCTCCTGTCGTAAACGGATTGCTGGCCAATTGGAACACGGCGGAACTTCGATCGTGCAGCTACGCCCT